>DATMAT010000072.1 GCA_035559815.1 Thermodesulfobacteriota bacterium | reverse complement strand
TACTCCAGGCGGGAATGTGACGATCAATGTAGGGGAAACGGTGAGCTTTACCGGTACGGGGAACGATCCTGACAATAACCTACCCTTGAGTTATTTATGGGATTTTGGGGATCAGGCGATAGCGGATTCAACACAAGAAGATCCCGGAGTGGTGCAGTTCAATAACGTGGGAACATTCACGGTGACCTTTACGGTGACGGATAGCCTGGGTCTTCCCGATCCTACCCCAGCACAGATTGTTGTGGATGTGGTGTCGCCGGCTGTAATCATAGTTGACAATACTGATCCTGGGTTCTCTAAGGTAGGGTCGTGGAGTACTTATTTGTGTGGTGCCTGTTATGGAGCTAACTACTTTGTGACAGGTGCCGGGACCGGCTCTAAAAAAGCCACATGGACTTTTCAGATAGGTGCCCCCGGAGAGTATGAGATCTCTGCTCAGTGGGCTTCCAAGTTTGACCGTGCAACTAATGCTCCATACACCATAAAAAACAATACTACGACCCTAGCTACCGTGTTTGTAGACCAGACGGTAAACGGGGGGCAATTCAATCTTCTTGGTACATACACACTTCAGGCTGGTACACTGCAAGTGACCCTGACCAACAATGCGAATGGTAAAGTGGTAGCGGATGCCGTTCAGATAACTGCGTCTCAGGTTTTTGGTGTTATTTCACCTTCCGATCTTGATTTGAAGACCTCGCAGGACATATTGGTTGAGGCGCTAGTGGTCGGCTTTCCTTCTGGTTGGGGAGTGGAGTTTACCGTCAAGGAAAAAGATTCTGGAAATATTATTCAACAGGTAGAAGACTACAACCGTCCATTTGAATTGCAGTTATCCGGGCTAGCGCTCCAGGAGTATACCGTGGATGCGCTTTTAATCGACCAGAACGGGGTGTTTCAATCGCCTTTTTCTGATCATGTCGAGTTTGGGGTTGGGGATTATTACGTAGGGTTCGGCGACAGCATCACCAGGGGTTCCGGAGATAATATAGTGTCGGACAATGTTTCCGCTGACGGCAGAAACAGCGGCGGGGGATATGAACCAATCTTGAACAATCTGCTCACTACAAACAAAGGATATCCGCATACGGTTAAGAATGAGGGGGTGAGCGGGAACTTATCGATAGACGGTTTAAATAGGGTATCGACAATGCTATCTAGTCATCCGGATTCCCAATACCTCTTAATACTGTTTGGTACTAACGATGCCAAGAGTTCACCTCCCGTCCCCAGCGGAATGGGGCTAAATCCGGGAGACCCGGGTTACAACGGAACTTTTAAAGATAATGTGCAGAGAATAATAGATGCAGTAATAAACGAGGGTAAAATACCCTTGTTGGCGAAGGTGCCGTATGCGCTCGGGTCGAGTAGCAACGGTACACCTTTTCCTGACCCGGATACAGCTCCCCAAAATATGTTGATTCAAGAATATAACGTGGTGATTGATGAATTGATAAGTGCAAACAACATTCAAGTTTCTCCCCCTGACCTCTTTGTAGCGCCCGATCTCTATAACCATTTTAGAAACAACTACCTCAACAACGGTGGGTCGGAATACGCTGATAACCTACATCCCAATGGAACGGGTTATCAGTCTATAGCCAATTTGTGGGAAGTTTCTATATTCCCAAGTCCCTAGGAGAGGTGATCAGAAAATGAAAAAAATAACAACTTTATTGATGATCGTGCTTTTCTCACCTTTTAATTTTAATTCACTCAACAGTCTTGCCGCGGAACCCTCGGAAACTTTAACTGCTTATTTTCAGGCTTTAAAAGACGGAGATGTGGGAAAGATAAAGCAATGTATCGCCGGTGATTTCTATGAAAAGAACAAGGTTCTCTTGGAGAATAATCCGGACTATCCGGAATTTCTCAGAAACTACTATCAGGGAGCGGACCTGGAAATAGGAAAATCCGTCAAATCAGGAGATACGGTCATAATTGAGATGCGTACTCTATTTCCTAACGGAAGTACTGGTGTTAACAAGTTGCGGCTGAAAGAGAGTAGCGACGGTGATTGGAAGATCGTCGAGGAAATTTTTGATTGATGATTAACTTTCTTCCCTATCGATACTGAAAACGTTTTCTAGCTATCTCATCTGTTATCTTAAAAACGAAAGAGTCTTCTTAAGCTGAGGACCTAAAAGATGCCAAGACGACCGAACAAATTGCCCGGTTGTTATTTGCCCGTAACTAAACATGTTCTTGTTGCGGATGAAATACTGGAATAGGCAGGGGTGTTAATCCCTTAAGACCTAGGAGTAAAGTGCTTAATGCCGTTTAACCCGGAGCACTATAAGGTGTAAGCCCGATTAAAATGTTTCGAGGTTGTGGTTTAGTACGATTATGTTGAAACGGATCGGACTTAATTATTTCCCAAAAGGGCTTAATTTCTTGGGTAAAACCAACCTCCTTGAGGAGAAGTCATCCACAAATACTATATTTGTCACTTTACTAATTATATTATTGTCTCTTAATTTTATACTGCTGGGAATAAATGAAATAAATATGGCTACCGACCCGGAATATGGTGATACTGCTTCCTATTTGGGGGAAGCAAACTTTATAAAAAGAAGCGGAGGAGTAACAGATTTTTTAAAGTTATGCATTACCGGGAAATATGAACAGGCAAATAGACATCCGTTATATATGATGGTGCTCTCGGCATTTGCTTCAACGGACATCTCCTTTTTTATCCACGCTAAAATTACTAGTTTCGCTATAGGATTAATTCTGCTGCTATGCCTATTTTTTATAGGAAAGAAGATGTACGGCTATGCTTGCGCTTCAATTGCAGTCTTCGGATTGATGCTAAACGCCGTATTTTTGCGGTGGACTTCACTTGTGGCCCCCGAATCACTACTGATGCTTCTGAGCATTTTGTGTATGTATTTTGTGATAAGGGGTTTTCAAAACAACCGATTATGGCTACTTGCCGGAGTGTGTGCCGGATTGGCTTATCTGACAAAGGCATCCGGTTTACTCTTGATACCGGGCTTTGGCTTATCATCTCTGATTGTGTATAGACTCAAGATCTTTAGGAATAAGTACTTCTGGTCATTTTTTATCTTGTTTTTGTTGGTAGGCTCGCCTTTGATCATAAGGAATATAAAGGTTTATAAAGATCCTTTTTTCAATGTTAACACTTATATGATTACGGTAGGGAAAGGCGAGCTTCAGGGCACGGTCTATAAAGTTTTTAGTCCGGTGGAGGGTCAGGGGCTCTGGCGGTTTGAGAGTGAGAGTAAGGCTAAAGAATTAAAATCAACCAATCATACTGTAAATATATTTGATTTGTCCAAGAGACTTGTGTCCGGGGTCTTAGTAGAAAGTGAAATATTTTCCAATACGCTTATTCCTCTTCCAGTTAAACAGTTCTTTTCTCAGAAATTCCGTTGGCTTTTTGCCCTTTCTTTATTATCACTTTTTGTAGTAGGCTTAATAAGAGAAAGGGACTTAGGTGGAAAGATTTACGTTATAATAACCTCGCTACTTTTTCTAATTTTTCTGTCTTTTAATCCCCATGATCGTTATTACCTGCCCGTAATTCCTATAATGTGGATTTATACTGCATTTGCTGTAGTAACAATATTAGGTTTTATTGACCAGCATTTTAAGCTTAACATAACAGCTTTCATTCCTCATTCTGTGGTAGGCATACTAATAGTAACGGCTGGTTATCTGCTTTCAACGCAATCGATTACCGGCGTATTGAATTCTGTAGAGTATACCGATAGCCGTAGGGACTTGGTGAACTGGCTAAGGGCGAACCTAGGTGAAGAAGATAGGTACACCCTTGGTCCGAACATTAATTGGCAACTGGATAAGGGAACTTGGTTTGTCCCATCCAAGAATATGGACTGGGAAGGATTTAATCAATTCGTGAAGATACACGATATTTCTTACGTGATTATCGATTGGCCGGCTCGACGCGATCTGGGAAGAATAAAGATTATTGAAAGCCACTTTGAGCTAGACCCGGAAGAAGGAATGGTACAGAAAGGTGAGATTAAAGGGTGGGATTTGGTGTATAAAGATCAAAAAACACCGGTGGAATTTTTAATATATAAATTAGTCAGACAGGGCTCTGGTTTACTCATACTCCAGGAGGACTTAAAACGTGGCAGCAGTACTTAATAAGGAAAATCTTTCAGATTTTAAATCACCGGTTGTCGAGAATGAAAACACAATAAGCGTCATCATCCCTATATATAACGAGGAAAAAAGCATCAAAAACGTAGTCGAGCAGCTTCAGGAGGTGTTATCTAATTCCGGTACTAAATATGAAATAATAGTAATAGACGACGGATCAACCGACCGAAGCCCTGAAGTACTTAAAGGTATTGATGGTATAACGTCCATCAGACATCCGAAGAATATAGGTTATGGTGGAGCGATAAAAACGGGAATGAAAAATGCCAAAGGCGACATCATAGTAATTACTGACGGTGATGGTACCTATCCTAATGAAATGATCCCGGAGCTGCTAAAGGATATCGGGGAGAACGACATGGTGGTTGGGGCTAGGTCAAAAAGCGATTCGAATATACCTCTTATGAGAAAGCCGATCAAATGGTTGTTGGGTAAGCTGGCAAACTATCTTTCGGAAACGGATATACCCGACCTGAACTCCGGTTTGAGGG
Source organism: Thermodesulfobacteriota bacterium (assembly GCA_035559815.1). Taxonomy (NCBI): domain Bacteria; kingdom Pseudomonadati; phylum Thermodesulfobacteriota; species Thermodesulfobacteriota bacterium. The sequence goes on along the minus strand of DATMAT010000072.1, from coordinate 23,315 downwards.
TGTTTAAAAAGAATGAGGCGCTCCGCTTTTATAGGATGTTTCCCTCGGGTTTTTCTTTTACTACGACCATAACCCTGGCTATGCACTGTAACGGATACAATGTGAAATATGTGCCCATTAAATACGGTAAAAGAGAGGGCAAATCGAAGATTAATCCCATCAAGGATACTTTGAATTTCATTCAGTTAATCTGGCGTACAATAATGTATTTTAGTCCCCTTAAGGTATTTCTGCCCATCGCCGGAATTATTTTTGTCGGGTTTATGGTTTCATCATTCATAGATATCTTCATATCAGAAAACCTGACTGATAAGACAGTCATTTTGTTTTTAGCTTTTATTCAGGTCTCGGTGCTTGGTCTCTTAGCCGACCTGATCGTAAAGCGAACTCCTTAACCGGAGCTTGTGTGATACTTTCCTGAGCTCGGTCTTTAACCCTCAGAAAAATATCTGAATCTGAATGCTTATGGGACGAGTTTATGAATCAAGGATTTGAGCTGTAATTAAATCTACTTTTAACTTGAAAATTCCCTGCGGCCACAGGGTTACCTTATCCATCCTCCCCCTCGATGGGGGAGGATTAAGCCTGTGTTCTGAGCGAGAAATTTTCGGATACCCTGCAGCTTGCTGCAGAGAGTTTCATTTGGTAACAAGGGCGTAATTATGATGAGCAAGGCTAATCTGTTTAGGCTACTATTGGGATTAATCGTATTTTTGGTATTCCTGAAATGGATAAATATCCTGGATGCGGTTAAATATCTATCCGGATTAAACTTAGTCTCCTTCTCCCTGGGATGTCTAATGATGGCTCTAAGCCATGTCATTAGAGCCATACGGTTTCATTACTTAGCCGGTGAGCTAAGTGTTTTAATTGAGTTTAGAAAGAATGTTTTGGTGCATTTCATAGTTTCCATCCTGGGAATGATTACACCGGGTAAGTTAGGGGAGGGAGGAAAGGTCTACTTGTTTCAGAATAACAAAAAGGAGCTCACATTCTGTTTTATCCTGGAGAAGCTCGCAGATTTATCTGTTTTGATTGTTTTTGCAGGCTTGGGCTCGCTCCTGTTCAAAGACTATATTAAAGACACCGTGGTATTTTTTGTGATTTTGCTGGTTGTTTTTGTTAGTCTATTCAAGATCGACAAGATATTGAATTTAGTACTGAGAAGAAATATTTTTGAGGATAAGTGGTTTCAGACTAATCTCAAGCGGGTTTCCTATAATGGTTTCATTTCCTTGACCTTAACCACTCTGGTTACTTGGTCGTTGACCGTCTTTGCTTTTTACCTTTATGCTGCTTCTGCTGGTGTTTATCTTACGCCTTTATTTGTGATGCAGTTGATTGGAATATCGACATCTGCCGGAATAATATCGGGAAGCCCAGGTGGTATAGGTGTGAAGGAATTCATTATAACCCATCTTCTCAGCAGTTACGTCGGTATAGGCAATAGCCGGGCGGGCATCATAGCTCTAATAAATACATTTGGAACTTATCTTACTTTTTCCGTAATCGCGCTTTGCTCATATTATTTGTACCTTAAATTGTACAAGCTTCCCAGGGGCAAACTCTATCAAGACGTGTAGGGAGAGAATGAGTAACCTCAGTCTGGTCGGCATGTTACTTCAGGAGCATGTGCGATTGACCACTCTATTTTATGACTTTTGGTTTATTAAACCAGAGGACCTCCTTTGACCGAAAATAAGACCTTTTCAAGACAACAAGAGGCCACAATTCTCTTTCTCTTGCTGGTGGGCTCGCTTTTATTCTATTTGAGCTTCTTTAACGATTTTGCTGTCCCACGAAGTGATTTTTTTGCATTTCACGACAAGGCGCTATCATATCTGAATTTTGAGCTCCCCTCACACTACAAAAGGGAGCCTCTATATCCGGTATTAATAGCCTCATTTTCTCTCCTTAGTAATAGCTCCACTTTGTTTGCTGCCGAGACCATAAATCTGGTTTTAGCGGTATTAAATGTTTCGCTTGTATATTTGATATCAACTTATTTTCTAGGCCGTATGGGGTTCTTTGCTGCTCTGTTTTTCGCCATAAATCCGTCCACTGCAGAAATGGCGAGCCAGCCAATTCTAGAGACATTGCTTCTTACCGGGATTCTATTCACATTTCTGCTCTCCTTAAACAACCGGGCGTGGAGTTACCTGGCGGCCTTTCTAGCAAGTCTTGTAAGATACGAGGCAGTATTTTTAATACCTATTTTGATTTTAAAAGATTTCTTCATCGCTAAAAAAAGATTAAGGGCAGTCTGGTTAGGGTTGCTTTCGTCTATGGGCATAATAACTTGGATGGCCTTGTCTATTCTCCATCACCCGGGAGAAGTGAATCCCTATATCAGTCAGCTTTCTTTGGGTATAGGCGAAATCAGGTTCCTGTATAACATTCCGTTAACTGTTTTTGGTTTTATACCCGGTTTTAGCTTAGCAGGTTTTTATTTCAGGCTACTGGTTGTTATTTCTTCGATTTTAGCATTATTGGGAATTGTTTCTTTGGTCAGAAGTTCGTTTAGTTCAATCTTCCCGATAGCGTGTTTTTTCCTCGTTTATTTTGTAGTACACGCCTTATACCCCAGTATTAACGCTCCCTTGAGGTACGTATGGCCGATTCTGTGGATTTTCTATCTATTTATCTTTAAAGGTGTGCAGATATTGCTGTCATACATTGAGGGAAAAAATGCGCTTAACCTGTTTAACTTTCGTCCTTTGGGCTTTTTGTTTATGTTTTGTGGAATCATATTTATCCTAATAAGTTTCTTAGTTTTCAAGAAGATTTATGATACGGAAAGATGGTTGCTGATCCTGAGCTATGGCCTTTTCTCCTTGACCCTTGTGGCTTATTTCTTCTACTGGTTAAAGGAAAATGAGTTTAAATATCTTTCATTTTTTGTTGTTCTTTGCTTCATCGTGGTGGATATAGTTGGATTCGGCTTGCTGGAGGCAAATTCATATTTGAAATATGATCGAAAATACTATCGGGCACAACAAAGAGAAGTCGCTGAGTGGTATAGCAAGCTGGCGAAGCAGGGAGATATAATGGCAGTAAGTGAGCCGGAAGTGGTTCGATACTTTAGTGGATTGGAAAAAGGTTACTTTATAGCCTTGGGCGAATTGAAGGGAAATACCGTTTCTGATTTTCTATCGGACGTGCAAAAGAAAAAAATAACCTATCTGGTCTGGGATAGCCATTATTCTGAAATCAAAGAGAAGGGTACTAGACAGAGATTCGGCTCCGATTTATACGCCTATTTCTCCGATCCTCTATTTGCTGACCATTTTGAAGTAATAAAGGAGATAAATGCTGAAAAGTGGCGATCAAAAGGACAAAAAGCCATAATATTCAAAGTAAGAATGGCCGGCAATGAGGGCCAGGACGGCTGCGATGCCCCTCCAGTTAAAAGAGGAGATTAAGACGTTGTAATTATAAGACCGTTAAAATGATTAATACTTTTTTCAGCAGGAAAATATAACAAAAGTCTGGTTGTTTACTTTTCTTATAAAAGAATACTTAATGCTATTAGAGCGAGTAGTACAGTGAATTTGCCTGTCTTATTGGCATGATTCAACAGACTGGTATGATAAATATGGTTCTGAAACCGACTATTTGGTGACTATTAGCGTTGTTAAGATGCACAATGGCCGAAGAGCCGATTTGGTAAAATTAGGCCGTTATACGATTTAATGGCGAATAAAATCATTCAAAAAGGAGAGCTAGAATGAAAGGATTCACCGTATGGTTTACCGGTCTATCCGGTTCTGGAAAGACTACACTCGCCCGGATGCTGGAGAAAGAGTTACAAGAGAGGGGTCATCATGTAGAAGTGCTTGACGGAGATGAAATAAGGCTCAGGCTTTCCAAAGGCTTGGGTTTCTCGAAGGAGGACCGTGATGAAAACATACGTAGAATTGCCTACGTTGCCAAGGTTGTTACCCGTTGTGGTGCCGTTGCCATTACCTGCGCTATATCCCCATACCGTGAGATAAGGGATGAAGCTAGAAGGGAAATAGGGAGCTTCGTAGAGGTTTTCGTGAATTGCGATTTAGAGGAATGCATAAAAAGAGACGTCAAAGGATTATACAAGAAGGCCATAAATGGTGAGATCAAAAATTTTACCGGGATTTCCGACCCTTACGAAGAGCCGTTAAACCCGGAGATAATCGTTGAAACTCATAAAGAAACCCGTGAAGAGAGTCTAAGTAAGATCGTAGATGGGTTAACCAAGTTAGGCTATCTTTCAAAGAAAGTCCAAGCAGTGTGAAACTGGAGGAGTTGTTACTAACCATGACCTCGGTTCTGAAAAGAAAGTGAAGTAGCATTACTTTTCGATAATAAAGTCATGTAAATTTGGTCTTTTAGGGAAGACAGCTACTTGAAGGTGAAGCCTACGCCAAAATGAGCGAACAAACCAGATACAAATTGTATTTGACTGGTGATGAGTTATAACTTGCTAAAACAAAAGTACACAGTATTAGGGGTTTTTCTTAGTATTTTGTTCATATACCTGGCCTTTAGAAAAGTTGATCTTAGGGCTTTGGAAACCAGGTTAGAATCAGCGGATTTAGCCCTAATCCTCTTAGCGCTCTTGCCACTATCCGCAAGTTATATTATAAGGACCTTTCTCTGGCGAACGATCCTTCAGACCTTTAAGAATGTGGATTTTTCTAATACCTTTTCAGCACTAATGATAGGATTTTTTGCGAACAATGTACTACCGGGAAGGGTCGGCGAGTTCATAAGGGCCTATATACTTGGCAGGAGAGAAAATGTGGGAAAAACGTCCGTGCTCGGGACCATAGTAGTCGAACGGTTATTTGATATATTTACTTTACTTATCTTTCTGATGCTTACCGTATTCGTCTTCCCGACGCCTGAATGGGTTAAGCACGTGGCGTCTACCACTTCTGTGATTCTTTTGACTGCAGTTGCCGTAAGTTATTTATTCGTCTTAAGACAGAATTTCCTTGTGGAGAAGTTTAAGAGTAAGATGTTTTTCCTGTCAAAACCGAAAAAGCAATTCTTTACCACGAAGCTGGATTCATTTATTTCCGGCTTAAAGATTCTGAAAACCCCAAGACTCATTTTAACGATTTTTGTCCTTTCTCTACTCGCCTGGCTACTTGCGTCTATGTCTATGCTTTTGACATTTAAGTCTTTACACATTAATGTGCCGACTATTTATGGACCGTTGTTTGTATTATCGGTCGTGAATCTGGGCTTGATTGTACCCTCTTCTCCCGGGTATGTAGGCACGTATCAGTTTTTATGTGTGATTGCCCTGTCTTATTTTTCTGTGGATAAGGAGAGTGCTTTGAGTTTCTCTATAATTCATCATGCGTTATGGTATCTGCCATTAACCATCGTGGGGATGATTTTTTTGTGGAGGGAGAATTTGAGCTTAACTAAGTTAGGCATGATTAAACAGGAAGCGGGGAAGATAGTTTGATACTGCTCACAGACTTAAGGGTTCCAGGTTCGTTATGGTTTTGAATTAGCATTACCTCTTCTGACCGGAATTTTGGAAAGACCTGGAATGCTACAGAAAACGAAGCCAAAACCAGAAGAAATTTATATTCATACTTGAGATGAAAATTTCTGTGGTAATACCGGTTTATAATGAAATCGAAACTATTGCTGAAATTGTCTCTCGAGTACAGGCCGTTCCCCTGGGCCTAGAGAAGGAGATTATCATCGTGGATGATGGCTCAACTGACGGTACGAAACTCCGTTTGCAGGAGATTAGCCGTGGCGATAATGTGAGAGTAATTTATCATGAGCATAACCAGGGCAAAGGGGCTGCGCTCAGGACTGGATTCAAGCAGGTGAGTGGGGACATTGTTATCATACAGGATGCCGACCTGGAATACGACCCACGGGAATACCCAAAGCTTTTAGAGCCCATCTTAGATGGCAGGGCCGATGTTGTTTACGGTTCCCGCTTTCTCGGTGGCCCGCACCGGGTCTTGTTTTTTTGGCACTATATGGGGAATCAATTTCTGACGTTGATATCCAACGCACTTAGCAACTTAAATCTAACCGATATGGAGACGTGTTACAAAGTTTTTAAGTCTGATGTACTCAAGCATATTGTCCTAAAGTCGAATCGGTTTGGATTTGAGCCTGAATTTACGGTAAAGATAGCCAAAAAGAGGTTTCGAGTTTATGAAGTTCCCATAAGCTATAGTGGCAGAGATTACTCTGAGGGCAAGAAGATTACCTGGAAAGACGGAATTGAAGCCATCTTTACCATCATCCGGTTCAGATTATTTGATTAGCAGAAGGGTTGAATGAAGACCGAGAACAGTAGCTTCGCACGTCTAAAAAATATTAGTTTAATTACCTCACTGTGTATCATCCTGGTCTTTTTATATTGTTATGGGGCTGTGAGACATTTGAAGGAGGTGAACGTTGACTCCAGAAAGACTGACCAGAGTGGTTACATGTACTATGCTAAAAAGATGTATGAGACCAAGTATTCCTTCGTAGGACATCGTAATCAAATGCCTCTTTATCCCTTCTTACAATCGCTGCTGTTGTTCATGAACCCAGGCCTTGATGACCATGAGTATTTTGTTCAGAGGGGGGGCTATCATCTTTCCGGGGTTTATTACAACCCGGAGTTTTTCGTTTGGGGAAAGTATTTGAACGTAATTTTGTCGGTTGTTATTTTAGCGGGTCTGTTTCTTATTTTTCGTAACTACCTTCCAATATTTCAAGCCGTGAATCTGATACTAATAACCGCTTTTACCGTATTCATTTTCAAAGCGGCTTACTTTCAGGCCGATTTGCTGTTTTACTTCTTAAACTTCTGCGGCTTTCTGCTGATGTTGAGGATGCTCAGTCAACCGTCGTGGGTGTGGGGGATCTTGACCGGAGTCGTGCTCGGCTTAGCCCACTTGACTAAAGCGTCGATCTTACCCGGATTGGTGCTCTTCGTCCTGTTTTTCGCGGCTAAGGAAACTTATGTGTTATACCAAAGAGGAACTGGGAAATATGGCACTTCTCTTCGGAACGAGTCTGGTTTTATCTCCCGATGGTTGAGTATTGCGCTTCTTGTTTTATTTTTTCTCGGCACAGTTTATCCCTATATAAATACGAGCAAAAGGGTATTTGGCAGTTACTTCTATAACGTTAATTCAACATTCTATATGTGGTACGATAGCTTTAAAGAGGCCAAGAAGGGCACGCGTGCACATGGGGATAGAATAGGATGGCCTAAGATGCCGGCCGAACTGATCCCCGGCCCAAAGAAATATCTCCAGGAACATACCACAAAACAAATTCTATCCAGAGTATTTAAAGGATTGAAGAGGGTCATATCAAACTGCATAAACTCATATGGCTATTTTAAATATGCCCTGGTCTATTTTGTCTTTTTTCTTATTCTAGTGGTTTTGAATTTCCGTGAAAGTGTCAAAATGGCGGCTAATAACTTTATTCTTTTATCGTTCTGTATTTTGTATTTTTTTACTTACCTTCTTCTATATGCATGGTATGCACCGATTGCCGCCGGAAACCGACTAATACTGGGGCAGTTTTTACCTTTCATGTTTGTTATTTCTGTTATCATTTCGCTTCCATCATTCAAACGCCTGTCGCTCGATATTTGGGGAGTCCGGATCAAATGGTTTTACGCAATTAATACGTTTATATTGGTTATGTTTATTGTTGATCTATATCTCATATTGACTAAGAGGATAGTAACGATGTATGGAGGGAGTTAAACTTTCAATTTTTTGAAATAAGCTGTCGAATGAAACAAGATGAAAACCCAAAGTGAGCGGCGAGGTAATAGGAAAAGAGCCATTCTGCTCATCTCTTCGAGCCTATTGGTGATCTTAGGTACAGCGTACTACTTTAACATACGAGAACCAGAGGTTGTGTTATACCCTGTTCCTTCCCATCCTATTATTCTTGTCGGCGTTGATGGTCTGGAGTGGGAGGTTATGCTTCCGATGATTAAAGAGGGAAGACTGCCGATAATGACAAAGCTGATGAAGCAGGGGGTCTTCGGCAAGTTACAGACCTCTAAGCCTACCATATCTCCGGTCATCTGGACATCCATTGCCACTGCTAAGACCCCAAAGGAACATGGAATTAAAGGTTTTACCTACTCGGAAAAGAGAAATTCTAGACGGAAATTGTACACCAACGGAGACCGAAAAACCAAGGCATTCTGGAACATTCTTACGGACCACAATTTTACCGTTCATTGTGTCGGCTGGTGGATGACTTTCCCGGTTGATCGGATCAACGGGATTATGGTAGCCCAGACAAATACAAGCAGCCAAATAAATAAGGATAAAGATGGCATGGTTTGGAAGGGGGGTATTTTGAAGGGCTTGCCCGGACAGGTACATCCGGACTCTCTCCAAAATAAAATCATGGCCATAGCCGAAGGGGTGGAATCTGACCTGCCACTCCTGACGGAGTCTATTTTCGGCAAATTTGTGCATCCGATATCTGAGCTAAATAGAAACCTGTGGAGCAACACGCAATGGGCGTTTCGAGCAGATGCCATATACCTCCGTGTAGCGGAATATATTTTGGAATCAGGCGAACCCTACGACCTCCTGGCTATTTATTTTGGAGGGACTGACGTGGTTGGACATCGCTTTTGGCGCTACATGCGGCCGGATGACTATAGGCATCGCCCCACCGATGAGGAAATTGAGGACTTTGGTGATATCATCGAGGATTATTATACATTCATCGATACCGTAATTGGACAACTCCTTGGGAAGCAGCCTGTTGATACAACCATATTTATTATCTCCGATCATGGGATGTATGCGGTTAATCGAGACCAATTCTTCAGCCCGAATGAACCCTTTACCCAGGTGAACTCCGGTCACCATCACAGCGAACCCCCTGGAGTGATCATTGCTGCGGGACGTTATATTCGCCCCAATGCATTATTGGATCATGATGGTTTAAATAGTAGTGATTTGCCCGTTGTTGGAAGTATTTACGATATTACACCGACCATACTAACTCTCAAGGGTATTCCGGTAGGCTCCGATATGAAAGGTAAGGTTCTCAAAAACATTCTTGACGGCAGGTTTTTAGAAAAATATCCGGTTAAGACCGTCAAGACTCATGATACCAATGATTGGTTAAGCAACCGTCCAAGACAAGTTGAAGATGCCAGCGCTCAAGAGGAAAGAATGGAACAACTGAGGTCACTGGGATATATACAATGAACCGCCCTAATTCTAATATGATTGACCAAAAAGTTTATTAAGGGGGTATAGTTTCGCATCCTTGGAGATATTATTTAAGTATTGAGAATGATGAGGGGTTTCAGAAGGCGGATTTTTTGATTAAAGGGTAGCTATTGTGAGTGATGTCAATAACGGTTTGAGAATTGGAATGCATCTGACGATGGGGATTTTTTATGGTGTCCTTGCCGGTCTAATTCAGGGTCTCGCCGATGCGCTCATTTTGACAACCAGGTACAACGGTTTTATCCTGGGGCCGCAAGACGTCATTAAATCACACTTTTTTGGCGTTATCGGCAGGATCTTACACCTAGATAAGAATGAACATATACAATTTATCTTAGATAGTTACCTTGGTCCAGCTTTTGTCGATAAAATGCCCCTTATCTTTAATTTATCGGCAACATATATGGTAATTGGTTTAATAGTAGGAATATCTCTCGGAATACTATTATGGCTTGCATTTAGGATTGTTAAAAGACCTATGGATGTTGGAAGGATGTCCATGTTTTATCTTAGCCTTGTAGTGAGTTTTGGTATATTCATTAACCTAATGATTTGGCTGGATAGAAGATACTCGATTCCAATTTTTTCTGTTTTGGGTTTTTTAATAAATTTAGGTCTTATAATTAGTGCTTTGCTTTTGACCGGCATTATTTACAAGTCGGTATGCACCCTAAGGAATAGTTTTTTTGAAAGCGAGAAGGCCACTTCTTCGGGGATTTTAAGAAGAGAGGTCAAGATTGCGCTATTATTTGTTGGGATAATTATAGGGGGTACCGTGATTTTGAACCTGTGGATTTTGGAAGAAGACGAAAGAACGTCGGATATCTTTGCCGCCCAGGTAAAAAATAGCGCTCCTAGTGATATAAACAGCTTCAGTGATAAAAATGATGTTAATGTAATCTTGATTTCCATAGATAGCCTCAGAGCAGATCATTTAAGCTGCTATGGATATCATCGAAAAACCAGTCCCAATATCGATAAGCTTGCTAGCGAAGGAGTATTGTTTTCCAATGCTTTTAGTAACACTTCTTGGACCTTGCCTGCTCATATATCGATGCTTACCTCGATGTATTCTGAATCCAACGGAGTTATTACGAGTGATGATAAACTCGATAAAAGTAGAATTACTTTAGCCGAAATGCTCAGGGAGTCGGGATATTCCACCGCTGCCTTTGTTTCCGGTCCTTTTCTGAATTCTGTTTACGGATATGGTCAGGGCTTTGATCATTATGACGATAAAACTATCGATTTTGATAGCCATAGAGAGTCACACCAAGGAGTGACTTCCCCTAAAATAGACAAAGCTATACAAGAATGGTTGAGAGATAATTACCGAAAGAAGTTTTTTCTCTTCCTTCATTACTGGGATGTCCATTATGACTATGCTCCTCCACCTCCTTATGACGCAATGTTCGACCCGAACTATACCGGAACTATAGATTCCAAAGATTTCGAATATAATTCCAGAATCGAGCCGGGCATGGATCCCAAAGACCTATTTCATATAATCGCTCTCTATGACGGGGAGATAGCATACACGGACAAGTATATTGGGAAGTTATTATCGACACTCAAGGAACTAGGGGTTTATGATAGGACCCTAATTATATTGACAGCGGACCACGGAGATGAATTTTTTGAGCACGGTCGTAAAGGACACCGAAAAACCCTTTACGACGAGGTGCTGCACGTTCCATTAATATTCAAGTTTCCTTCCAATTCGAATGTGTCGGTTGGCGGCAGGGTCGATAAAGTCGTAAGCATAATTGATATTATGCCTACAATACTAGATTACCTCGGCCTGAAGCGTAATAACGAAATGCAAGGGCGCAGCCTGTTGCCCTTAATAGAAGGTAACGAAAGACCAACCGACTCTTTGGTTTATTCTAGGCTCACCAATAACCTGGTAGCGGTTAGGTCGCTAAATTCGAAACTCATCCACCATCTTAGGGCTCCTAGAAAGGAGTTCTATGACTTATTAGACGACCCGCAAGAGAAAGTTAATCTTTTTGATGAGGGCATCAAAACAAAAGAGACCGCGTATAAAGCTGAAAGTTATTTAATTTCTCTGCTCGATTGGCTGAATGCTCAACGGCAAATTTATCATAATCTTGAGAAGGCTGAGGCTCCGGAGAAAGTCAATTTAACCGAGCCCATTAAAGAGCAATTGAAGTCTCTAGGATACATTGAATAAAAATAAAGTATGTTTAACGAGGTTTAGCTGCTAGGGAGGTACAAATGGATTTAATCGTCGACAAATTGAAAGACCTGAAAAAAATTATCCATATGAGCCTAGCGCTAGGTGTAGTACTTGGTTTTATACTGGGAATTGGAAAAGGATTAGTTTTTGTAGGTTCTAATCGCTATATGGAGCTTGAAATGTACAGTACTGCGCTCTATTACTTTCGGATCATAACCACCAGCTTCACAATCGAGTTTTTACTCGTTTCACTGGTCGTATTTCTAATCATGTTTCTCCTATACGTCATTCTTGTTTATTTACTCAAGGATGAAACTAGGGGCAAGAAATATACATACTATATATTCACCACTGTGTTTCTGATTGGATTATTTTTAATCGTTGGCTATTATCTCAATAAGTCATCCTGGTATCCAGCGTTTCAATCTATGAAAGGTCTTTCATTGAACGCTATATTCACATTATTGTTTATTTCTCTCGGGTTTATGGTTCTGAAGAAATTATCGGTAATTCCTCGATTTGTTGAGCATGTTTTCCCCAGAATATTTAGCTTCAAATTTGCCACTATATCTATCTTTTTCCTTTTGGTACTGAATGGGGTTTATTACTACAGTAACCTCCGTAGCGAGAGAAATGGAATGAATGTACTCTTCATAACCGCTGATACTTTGAGAGCCGATCACTTAGGAAGCTATGGGTATAGCAGAGACACTTCGCCCCATATTGACCGGCTAGCAAAAGAGGGGATTTTGTTTTCTCAAGCAATTGCCCAGTGGCCCAAAACAACACCCAGCTTTGCCAGCATGCTGACCAGTACCTATGGATATTATAATGGTATAACTAGAACTACAAGAAAGAAGATCGATGACTACTTTCTACTTTTGCCTGAAATCATGAAAAATTCCAATTACACCACTGTAGGCATAGTTACCAATGGGAACTTGGCTGAGGCATATAATTTTCACCAGGGATTCGATGAGTATATCGAAGTTTGGCAAGAGCATGAATCTGAGCGTGCGGAGCACGTTACCGAATATGCGCTATCTTGGTTAAGGGACAATTCCCATAAGGGGAAGTTTTTTATGTGGTTACATTATGTTGACCCGCACTGGCCTTACAATCCTCCACAACCTTACGATGAAATGTTTGTTCGTGACAAATATTATAATGGTTCTAATAAAGTGCCCATTAATACCGACCAAACATATCGGGAGGTCGGTGGTCGCTCTCCAGAAATTCTTAGGGGACGCGATGAATTAGATTACTATATAGCACAGTATGATGCAGAGATTAAATACATGGATGAAAATATTGGGAGGGTTTTGGATCTGGTCAAAGATATGGGACTTAGTGATAATACGATTATTATTTTCACAGCGGATCATGGCGAAGCTCTAGGAGATCATAATTTGTATTTTGCTCATGGCCGATTTGCTTATGATGATTGCCTCAGGGTTCCTTTAATTGTAAAGATTCCTGGACTCAAATCGGATGTTAAGATAATAGACCATCCGGTAGAACTCAATAACGTCATGCCAACCATACTAGATATTTTGAATATCCCTATCCATGAGGAGGCTCAGGGCACCAGTTTGATGCCATTGATGTTCGGAGACAATCATAGTATTCCGGAACATGCGTTTGCAGAAGCCGGATATCAAGAAGATTATCAGAGGGTGATTCGCACGAAGAAATGGAAACTAATCTATATCCCGGACAAAGAAGACCAGAAAATTATGCAAGGTATGCCGTTTGAGCTATACGATATTGAAAATGACCCTAACGAATTAAACAACCTGATCAATGTTGAGGTCAAAATAGCCGACCAACTTAAAAAGGAGCTTTTCGATTGGATGGAGTCGTCAGATCAGTTAGACGGACTTGTATCACAGGAAGAGATTGTGATTGACAAGCAAACAGAAGAGTCACTAAAAACGTTAGGCTATATTCAGTAAAGAGAAAGGAAGGCATCATGGCCACGAGAATCACCCGTTCAGAATGGTTTAAATATCTGATCGAGACCCTGACCCTGATATTTGTACTAGGTTTAGCCGGAGGTGTTATACTCGGGCTTTTAAGAGGCTGGAAATACTTATCTCATGGGCTCTATTTAGTCTCTCTTGACTTTTTAAAACTTAGCATAAATGAGAGCATACTAATAGCCTTTCTTCTGGTCGTTTTGTATTTATTTTCATTATTTGTTCTTGAACGCATTACCAAAAATACGAAAGTCAGTTGTTTTGTTTCAGGAGGACTATCCTGTATCCCTTTCTTCCTGTTTTTCGGATATAGGATCAATAAGGCTGGCGGAATAAACTGGTCTAATTTGTTTACGACAGACGCTCTTATATTCAACCTAAAGCTCGGCTTGGGCTTTGTAGTAATCTGGTTATTGGTTTCGGCAGTTCTTTTTCTATGGACTAAGTCTAGGATTCTAAAGACTTCGCCTGCCGGTATTAGGATGGCTGCTTTATTCTTAGGAGTTATTGTAATTGTTAATCTGATACCGCCCGTTGTTTATAGATTTCATGAACCACGATCCCCAAATGTAGTACTGATTCTAGTAGATGCGCTGCGTGCTGACCATCTAAGCTGCTATGGTTATAATAGAAACACCACACCCAATATAGACAAGTTCTCTAAAGATGCGGTTATATTCACTCAAGCTATTAGCCAAAGCACCTTTACCAGGACCAGTATAGCTTCTCTATTTACCTCCCTATACCCCTATCAGCATGGGGTATATAAGGGAGAGGTGGATGCGGCCGCAGTAGGTGATGACGCTGCTAACCCAGTAACCTCAGATGCGTTGAGCAAAGAGGAAACGACTATAGCAGAAGCCCTTCTTAAAAACGGCTTTTTAACCACAGCCTGGGTGCAAAACGCGCAGCTTAGGTCGTTCCTTGGATTTGGGCAGGGTTTTATGGAATATGACGAGCCCGCAGGCAGTATAGAGAATATCAACAAGAAAGTCGTTAAGTGGATTGACAAGATGGGAAGAAACCATCCATTCTTCGCCTATATACATTATCTCGATTTGCATGACCCATATATACCAAAACCACCTTATGATACCCTATATGGAGAGTACAGTGACCTGTATTCTCGGGTTAATGTTAGGGATAGTGCAGAGTGGACGAAATTCCGTAGAGCTATTAAGTTCAATCACATGAAGTTGGAGCGAAAAGACCTCGACCAACTGATTGCCTATTACGATGGCCAATTAAACTATATAGATGCTCAAATCGGGCTTCTCTTGGAGGAATTAAAAAGGTCAGGCCTCTATGATAACTCATTGATAATACTCACCTCTGACCATGGGGACGGTTTCATGGAACACGGATTTATTTCCCATAGCACCGTTCCTTACGACGAACTCTTGAAAGTCCCCTTAATTATAAAATTTCCTGATTCTCTATACGGCGGAAAGGTGGTAAATAATCAAGTCCGTTTAATCGACATCATGCCAACTATACTCGATTTCTTGAAACTGAACATTGATAGTGAGGTAACCGGATTCAGCTTACTAGCTTACTTCGATGATAATCACGACTTCGATGGGAAATTCCCCGAGTATGCTTACTCCGAATTTGTATCGGCTATGACCACGGCAACCTCGGTTAGGTCGGGGAAATTCAAATATATTAATATCCAGGGCAAAGAAGACGAATTTTATGATCTTAGTGTTGATCCTCAAGAGAAAAATAACATTATTGATGTGGTATCGCCCGCCAAGGTGGAAGAGTTCCGAAGAGTAGCGTTGGATATTGCCAAGAAAAGAAAAGAAAAAGAATCGACAGAAGTGGTTATAGATAAAGATACAATCGAGGATTTGAAGGCCCTGGGTTATATCCAGTGATCCTAGAGATGCTGCATCATGATAAGAAAACTTCTTAAAACTAACATTTTTAGATATTTGGTCGAAGCTCTGACTCTAGCATTAGTATTGGGTATAAGTATAGGTGTTATCTTGGGTTTCTATGAAGCCTGGGTCTATGCCTCGAATGGATTCTTTTTACCTGTTTTAAATTTATTGGAACACAATATTAATAAGAGCATACCCATCGTCTTTATTTTCACTTCGGTCTATCTTATAGCTTTCTTGAATCTACACAGTGTGCTTGGAAATGTTAGGAGGGCTTGCCTATTATCCAGTGCCATTGCGCTGACTGCGGTTTTCATCTTTTTATTCTATTATGCTGACCAAATAATATTCACGGGTGGATTGAGTAAACTTATCCAGAGCCTCCTTATCTGGGGTGCGGTTTTTATAGCATTGTGGTTTTTGGTTTCGATACTGTTTTTCTTCTGGACGAAAAGAAGAGTTTTGGAGGCTCCTGTTGTCAATATTCGGGGTCTAAGCCTGTTAATCGGCATAGTGCTACTTCTTAACCTCTCGACATTGTTGACACACAGGCTATACCCTAATGATTCTCCTAATGTAATGATCCTCTTGATAGATTGTTTGCGGGCAGACCATCTAAGCTTATATGGTTACAATCGAAAAACTACACCGAATATAGATGAGTTATCAAAGGATGCTGTGGTTTTCACTCAAGCCATAAGCCAATCTACCTGGACTCAAACCAGCATGGCCTCCCTTTTTACTTCGCTTTACCCTTACCAGCATGGTGTCGATAAGATCGAGGAGGCCAATGGCAGTATAGTATCGGGTGTTTTAAATGAACAGGAAACAACTCTTGCTGAGGTTCTTTTCCAAAATGGATTCTTGACTATGGCTTGGACCAAAGGAAACCACATGAAATCCGCCACGGGGTTTGCTCAGGGTTTTGTAAAATATGATGACAACCTCGGTCTGATAGAAGAGGTCAATAAGGAGTTTACTGAATGGCTAAGTCTGGCCGGAAGTAATAGCAATTTCTTTGCCTATCTTCACTACAATGACTTGCATGATCCCTACAGGCCAAAGCCTCCCTATGATACCATGTATGGTATTTACAGCGATGTTTATTCAGGCATTGATTTTTCGAATACCTCCGGGTTTCGAAAGAAGATCTTGCAAGGAATAACTAAGAAGGATGTTGATCAACTGATGGCGTATTATGACGGGTTATTAACATATATAGATCATCGTATTGGAGTTCTCCTGGATGAACTAAAAATGGCCGGTTTGTACGACGATACCATAATAATCGTCACCGCTGATCATGGAGATGGCTTTATGGAGCATGGGTATCTTGGACATAGTAAAGCCCCTTATGAGGAATTAATTAGAGTTCCTTTGATTATTAAGTTTCCTAACTCGCAATATGGAGGGGAGGTAGTTAAGAGCCAGGTTCGTCTGATCGATGTCATGCCTACCATACTTGATTATCTGGGAATAAGGGTTGGCCACAGCCTAGCCGGATTCAGTTTATTGAGTTTCCTTAGTGCCGATGGCAAAAAAGACGGCGAAATTGATTTTCCTGGTTATGCATACAGCGAGAGAGGTGATACCTTGGCAATCAGGACAGAGAAATTCAAATACATATACTTTCAAAGCGAAAAGGGAGAGGAATTTTATGACTTGGTCACTGATCCACATGAGAGAGACAATATTATAGCTTCAAAACAAGAAGAGGCTGCGGAGTTCCGCAAAATAGCTCTCGGAGTGATTTCGGAGAGGGCTACGAAAAAAAAGGATGTAGGAGAGGTAGTTCTCGATAAGGAGGCGATCGAAGAATTAAAGGCCTTGGGATATATTGAGTAAAAAGAACTAAGGGGTGAATAATGTTCAACAATTTTGGAAGATTGTTTATGCTTTTTATGTTTCTTGTTTTTATGCTAATTAACCGTCCGGAGAGTGCCCAGGCCTACATCGGCCCGGGGGCCGGCTTTGCATTCCTGTCCTCATTTTTGATACTGTTCGTCACGTTTGCCCTGGCCTTCTTCTACCTCCTTTCCTGGCCTCTCCGGTTTATCCTGAGGGCCTTGCTGCGTAAGGGAAAAAGGGTGAAGGGTGAGGTGGAGAGGGTGGTGGTGATTGGCCTTGACGGTATGGACCCTAAGCTTGCCGATAAATTCATGAACGAGGGCAAGCTTCCTAATTTCCTTAAGTTGAAGAAAGAAGGCGCTTTTGCCCCGCTGGCTACGAGCTACCCTTCCATATCCCCGGTTGCCTGGTCTTCATTCATGACCGGCGTTGATCCCTCATACCACAACATATTTGATTTTATCACCCGCGACCCGTGCACCTATCTGCCCATGCTTTCTTCGGCAGAGATAGGAAAGGCGTCCAAGATCCTGCCCATCGGCAAATACATGATCCCCCTGGGAAAGCCGAAAATGAAGCTTCTCCGAAAGGGCCAGCCCTTCTGGAAGATACTCGGAGAGAGCGGGGTGTTCAGTTCGGTATTGCGAGTGCCCATTACCTTCCCTCCAGAGAAGTTTAACGGTGTCCTCCTCTCCGGTATGTGCACTCCAGACCTGAAGGGGTCTCAGGGGACGTTCTCCTATTACACCACCAGTGAAAGCGACACCAGGACAAAAACGGGCGGCGTGGGTTATCAGGTAAGGTTGAATAGCGATACTATCAATACCTTTATCCATGGGCCGGAAAACAGTTTGGTTAAGGGGGGAGGGGAGCTTAAGGTTCCTCTAAAAATCAAAGTGGACAAAGAGAAAAACCGGGCCAGGATCGAGGTGTCTGACCAGAGCTTTGAGCTCGAGCCGGGTGTTTATTCCCCCTGGGTTCGGGTTACCTTTAGAGCCGGGCTGGGGATAAAGGTGCACGGTATCTGCCGCTTTTATATAAACCGCCTGAGCCCGGAATTCGAGCTTTACGTGACCCCGCTCAATATCGACCCGGAGAATCCGGCACTGCCCATTTCCCACCCCTTCATATACTCGGTCTATCTGGCCAAACTTATCGGTTCTTACGGCACCCTGGGACTAGCCGAGGATACTTGGGCCCTTAACGAGGGGGCTATCGATGAAGACGCATTCCTTAAGCAAGCCTATTACCTCTACGAAGAACGCGAGAAGATGTTTTTAAAAGCCCTGGAGAGGACCCCAAAGGGTCTCTGTACCTGCGTTTTCGACACCACCGACCGCATTCAGCACATGTTTTTCCGGTGCCTGGATGAGGCCCATCCGGCAAACCGGGGAAAGGAAGTGGAGAAGTATAAAGGGGTTATCGAAGACCTCTATATGCGTGTGGACCAGATGCTCGGCCGCGTCTTGGAGAGGATAGACGAAAAAACCGTGGTCATCGTGATGTCAGACCATGGGTTTACTCAGTTTAAGAGAGGGGTGAACCTCAATACCTGGTTCCTCAAGAACGGTTATTTAACCCTCAAGGACGGCAAGACCACCAGCGGGGACTGGTTTGAGAGCGTGGACTGGGAGAAGACGAAGGCCTTTTCCCTGGGCTTGACTGGCGTTTTCATCAACAGAAGCGGGAGGGAGGCAAACGGTATCGTAGAAGAAGGGGATGAGCTTCGTAACCTGAAGAGGGAGTTGATAGAGAAATTGACCGGCCTTGTGGATGAGGCTACTGGGGATGTGGCCATCCTGAGCGTCGTCGATACGGACAGTGCTTATTCCGGCCCGTACACCTACGATGCCCCCGACCTTCTAATAGGATATAATGCCGGATACAGGAATTCCTGGTCTTGCGCCACCGGCCGGGTAACCGAGCAGGTGTTCGAGGACAACACTAAGCACTGGAGCGGGGATCATTGCGTTGACCCCAAGGTCGTTCCGGGTGTTTTATTTTCCAACCGCCGGATTAATACCGATAAACCCGATATCAAAGACGTTGCCCCCACCGTGCTCAAACTTTTCGGGGTGGATATCCCCAAGTATATGAAGGGTAAGCCGCTGGTCCAGCCCGGACAGGATAGAGAGACTTTGCCGCCGGTCGAGGAAAAGTGGGAGGAAGAAGAAAGGGTGAAAAAGGTGAAGGCGGGGTAGGCTGAGGGTTTTCTTATATTTGTCATATTCATCCTCCCCCGCAAGTGGGGAGGAGAACGCGGGTGAGGCCGATTATGACATTAGGCGTCATTGCGAGGAATGAAATGACGAAGCGATCCCTTGAAGAAAGACGAGATTGCTTCGCTATCGCTCGCAATGACAGGAAAAAGACACAATTATTCCTTCCCCCTTGAGGGGGAAGGTCAGGATGGGGGGATGAAAATGAACCCCCCCACCTTTAATCCTCCCCCGCAAGGGGGGAGGAAATTTCTTCTTCCTTCCCCCTTGACGGGGGAAGGTCAGGATGGGGGTGAATGGAAATAAGCTCTCCCTCAAGGGGGGAGGAGAATTGTTGGGGTTAGGATGGTGGAAATAAAATTTCGAATAACAGGGGAGTAGAAAGGTGAAAGGTCAAAACATTATAGTAAGCGTAGTCTTTTTCATAATTGGTCTCAGTTTCCTTACAGTGGTGAGCGGGTGCGGTGAAAGTAAGGGTTCATCCGAGGCTACTACAAAGAAGGTACTGGTCCTGGGTTTTGACGGAATGGACCCGAAAATACTCAAGACCCTGGTAGATGAGGGGAAGCTTCCCAATTTTGAACACCTGATGAAAACCGGGGACTTCAAGCCCCTCACCACCAGCATGCCTCCTCAGAGTCCGGTAGCCTGGGCTAACTTTATTACCGGGATGAACCCGGGCGGACACGGTATCTTCGACTTTATCCACCGGGACCCGGCTACAATGATCCCCTACCTCTCCACCTCCAGGACCGAGTCGGCGGATAAAACCATCAGCATTGGTAGCTGGATTATTCCTCTATCCAGCGGAAAGGTTACCCTCTTGAGGGAGGGCCGGGCATTCTGGGAGTATCTGGAGGAAAAGGATGTTCCCACTACTATATTCCGTGTCCCGGCAAACTTTCCTCCTGCGGATACAAAGATGCCAGTGTACCAGCTCTCCGGCATGGGGACTCCGGATATACAGGGGACGTATGGAACATTCTCCTTTTATACGAATAAACCGGATGAATATAGCGATGAAATTTCTGGTGGCAAGGTTTTTCCAATCCGGGTTGTCGGTAACAGTTTTCAATCAAAACTGCCCGGCCCTAAGAACACCCTGAGGAAGGGTAGCCCAGAGACTGCCGCCGATTTTACCGTGTATATAGACCCGGAGAACCCGGTGGCAAAGGTCGTTCTAGACGACCAGGAGATTATACTCAAGCAGGGGGAATGGAGCGACTGGGTTACGGTGAATTATAAGATAATTCCTCTTCTTCAAAGCGTGAGCGGCATAGCTCGTTTTTATCTCAAAGAGGTTCGTCCTAATTTCAAGATGTATGTCAGCCCGGTCAATATAGACCCATCCGCCCCTGCACTTCCCATCTCTACACCCGAGGACTACTCGGAGGAGTTGGCCAGGGAAATCGGACCGTTCTATACACAGGGGATTCCGGAGGACTCAAAGGCTTTGTCGGAAAATGTGCTTGATGACGGCGAGTATTACGAACAATCCAACATCGTCCTGGACGAGGAGTTAAAGATGTTCGACCGTGAGCTCAAGCGCTTTAAATCGGGCCTTCTTTTCTTTTACTTCGGGAGGACCGACCAGCTTGCCCATATGTTCTGGCGCACCATGGACCCGAATCACCCGGCCTATGACCCCAATAGCAAATATAGACGGGTAATCGAGCAGACCTATATAGACATGGACCGGGTGTTGGGCAAAGCCCTTAAAAGTATAGATGAAAACACTACACTGATTGTGTTGTCCGACCACGGGTTTGCGCCGTTTTACCGCGCCTTCAACCTCAATACCTGGCTTAAAAACGAGGGCTATGCTTCATTGACCGATGATACGGAAGGGGACTTTTTTCAGAATGTAAACTGGTCCAAGACCCGGGCCTATGGAGCGGGCTTCAACGGCTTATACCTTAATCTCTACCGCAGGGAGGGAAAGGGGATAGTTCAGCCCTGGGAGAGGGATGCTCTACTCCAGGAGATTTCTGAAAAGTTACTCAAGATAAGGGACCCGAAGACCGGAGAGCAGGTAATCACCCGGGTATATAGAGCTGAAGAGATATATTCCGGCCCATTCGTCAAGGACGCCCCCGACCTCATTATCGGTTACAACAAGGGGTACCGTGCATCCTGGGAAACGGTATTGGGCAAATTCCCCAAAGCGCTCATCCGGGATAACGACGAGAAATGGAGCGGCGACCACCTGATCGAAGCTGACTTGGTTCCCGGCGTTATTCTCTCTAATAAGAAGATAGAAGCGGATAAGCCGGCTCTCACCGACCTTGCTCCGACGATTTTAGCCGAGTTCGGCATTCCCAAGGGAGAAGGAATGGTCGGTAATAGTGTCTTTGCGGTATTGAGTGCTATAAAACAAAATTAAGCCTGAGGAGGTAATAATAATGTTTGGCGGACCTAAGGTTAAACTGGATAAGGACCTGTTGGACCGGTGTAAAAAGCATGCGGAGCAGGCGGGATACGGTTCCGTGGAGGAGTTTATCTCCTACACCCTGGAGAAGGAATTAAAGAGATCGGAACAGAAATCCCGTGAGGGCGAGGAGGAGATTACCAAGAGGCTGAAGGGATTGGGGTATATAGAATGAACTCATATTAGGGTGTCATTCCCGCGCAAGCGGGAATCCAGTTTCTCAGAAAGATGGATCCCCGATTAATGCGTTCGGAGATGACATGCGGAGAAGATCCCGCTTCTTTAGGAATGGGTTTCTCGAAGTGTTCATTCTTTCCCCGGTTGAACCGGGGGGACTTGGCTCAGGACAAACGGGTTTTAGTTATCAGTATCAGCGGATAAACCACCGCTCATGCTGCAGCTTGTCGAAGCATCATCCTGAGCGGGGTCGAAGGATGCCGATGTTGTCATTCCGAGTGCATAGGAGGAATCTTAAACTATCTTAGAAATAGGATTTCTCCCGGAGTTTATCCAGCATAGCGAAGGAGTCGAAATGACAGGTAAAAAGCGAAATGAACCCCTCTTTAATTCCCCCCTTAGTAAGGGGGGAAACAGGGGGGTTAATCCCATCCTATCAATGGGGAGGATAGTTAGCAAACCCCGCAAGCCGTAGGGGATTCTCAAATTAAAAAACTAAACTAAGGGGTAGAAATTAAATGTCTTATTTCAATCTATATTTAAGCCGTTTTTTTGACCTGCTTATGTGGCCTTTTCAATCTCTTGACCCCTTTTGGTCTTTGGCTCTCTTTTCCCTGGTCACCGGTATAATCATGCTTTTGATATTCCGTTATACCTCCGACCAGAAGGGGATTAAGGAGACAAAAGACCTGATTAAGGCCTACCTGCTCGAAATCAGGCTGTTTAAGGATGACCTGAGGATTCAGCTTTCTGCACAGAAGAACATCCTGCGCCACAATTTGACCTACATGAAGCACGCTCTAAAACCCATGCTCTTCATGATAATACCGGTGGTGATAATACTGGTTCAGCTCGACGGCTGGTTCGGGTACAGGCCGCTAAAGCCCGGCGAGTCGGCAATCGTGTCCGTAAAACTCTCCGGGAAAGACCGGAAGGCCCTATCCGATTTATCCATCAAATCTGATGACGGGCTCGTGGTGGAGACACCTCCATTAAGAATACCTATGGAAAACGAGGTCAACTGGAGAATACGAGCAAAAGAGCCTGGGGAGCATAACCTCACGTTTAACCTGGACGGCAATAGCTTTCAGAAAAAGATAACCGTAACTGAAGGTAGATTAGACCGAGTTAACCGGGTAGTTTCATCCGGTTTTTGGGACTCGTTGCTATATCCGGCGAATGAATCGATGGGCAAAAACCCTTTTATGGAGAAGATCGAGGTCAATTACCCCAGCCGGTCTATCCAGATATTCGGGTGGCCGGTTCATTGGCTCGTGGTATTCTTCGTCTTGTCCATTGTCTTTGGATATGCGTTCAAAGGGTTCTTTAGGGTCGAGATTTA
>DATMAT010000071.1 GCA_035559815.1 Thermodesulfobacteriota bacterium | reverse complement strand
CACTCCGGGGATACTGGTTGTTACCGGAAGTTTATGCAGGGAAGAGATTTGTTAATGGGATAATGGTAGAAGAAGTAAAAGTAAAGCAAAAAAGGAAGGCCGCCTGAATGATTTTTACACACCTATTGAAAAAACCCCTCTAAAAGCCTTGTTTTACGGGGATGGATTTCTTGATACCTGATTATTTTGGACAGCAGTGATTGAACCTATAAAATGTTCACTATCGCTTTCTACAATAGAGTCATTCCAGAATTCTTCTACATTTTCTCGATCCCATGAATATGGTCTCTGAAATCGGGGAATTTTGTAATAACCACTTTCAAATACGGCCTTTAGATCTTTGTCTATACATGTAATTTTCATCTTTGTTGTTTATTATACATATTGAGAGTTTATAAAATTATAAGGGTATTAAAAGCGGTAATCAAAATGAGGGGAATATTAAGTTTCTTATTTAGATAATTTCTCCCCGCTTAGCGTAAACTCTTCCAGGCCAGTGCTGGTCTCAATATCTAAAAACACCAGCCATACTATTTCAAAGATGAAAATCTCTAAGCCCGAAGTTTCTTGGACAAACTTTCGATATCAAACGTGACGGAGGTATCTCGTCCGAGAACTTTGGAAGCCCTGAATATTTCCAGTGCAATAACATTTCCCCTCTTATCGAGGTCTACTACAACCTTTCCTTGTAAATCAAGGCTCTTTTCATAGCCTTTTTCCTTAAAAATTATTTCTAGCGTATCCGATTCGGTATCATAAGATATTCTCATTTAAATGCTCTCCTACTCTTAATTTTCTATTATATCCATTTTATAAGCTGAATACACCCTACGGCTCTCTTTTCTTTCTTCATATACAATTATAAGCAACATCTTTCTTTTAAGCTTTTTATCATAGTAAACCTTCTTTGCAACATAGTTATGTTCATCCACCGATTCTACATTTTCTGGACTCTCAGCGAGCTTTCTTATCTCCCCTATAGGAAGCTTTCTTCTTTTTACCTGATTTCTAACCTTCTCTACTATCATGACCTTTTTCATAGTGGTTTGATGCTCTAATTATAGATTATTAGCACTTTCACTACTCCCCCTTCAGCCTCAATCCCTTGGGCACAAGCACCAGTTCCAACAAATCAAACAATCCCTGTACCAGGAGGGCGAGGACGGCGGCGGGGATGGCGCCTTCGAGGATTAGCCGGATATTATCGAGGCGGATCCCGGTTAGTATAGGTTGGCCGTAGCCGCCCGCGCCGATAAGGGCTCCCAGTGTTGCCGTGCCGACGTTAATCACCGCAGAGGTTTTGATACCGGAAAGTATTGAACGAGAAGCCATGGGTAATTCTACAAGTCTTAAACGCGCCCAAGATGATAAACCCAATGCTTCCGCCGATTCTCTAATATGTGATGGAATGTCTTGTAATCCGGAGTAGGTGTTTCTCACGATGGGAAGCAGGCTATACAAGAAAAGGGCAAGAATGGCCGGCGCTGAGCCGATGCCCAGAAGCGGAATCATGAACACAAGGAGAGCTAATGATGGAATGGTTTGAATTATCCCTACAATGCCGAGGATTATCTTGCCCACTTTTTCATTCTTAAACGCCCAGATTCCCAAGGGTATAGAAATCAAAATTGCTGCAGAAAGCGACACGGCAACGAGAAAAAGATGCTGGAGAGTATTATGAGTTAATCTATTAAGAAACGTGCTTTCAAGGGGTTCTGTATCAATGGATAGATTCACCTTCAGAAAATCTGATGCAACGACGCCCTCCGGTACCCGGTCAATCTTAGCCTCCGCATTCATCCGAATCATGGCTTCCTCGGAGATTTTCCCCTCTAATGCGGAAATGGCTTTTATCACCTCCGGAGCTCTTTCTTTCAGGTCTGAACGATAAAGAAGCACAGCGTTATACTCCGGGAAATGGTTTAAGTCATCCTTCAGCACATATAAATCGTAGTAGCGAATCTCGGCATCGGTCGAATATAAATCGGTTACATCGATGCTCTCGCTTTCCAGTCCCCGGTAGGCAAGGTCGTGGTCGAGTCCTCTAACATTTTTTTGCGGGAGGTTATAGGCTCTCTGGAGGCTCGGCCAGCCGTCGCCGCGCTCCATGAACTCATTGGTGAACCCAAACCTGAGCTGGGGGTATTTTCTTAGGTCGGAGATTTTAGTTATGGCTAGTTTCTCGGCGGCCTCTTTCTTCATCCCGACGGCGTAGGTGTCGTTAAACCCTAATGGACTGCTCATAAGAATTCCCTTATCGGCTAGCACTTCTTTGAGCGTCCCTTCATTCTTTATATTGCTTCCCGCCAAAATTTCTTGAGTGATCGTTCCGGTATATTCGGGATATATATCAACATCTCCATTTAAAAGCGCGCTCCATAAAACCCGGGTGCCGCCCAATTGCCTTAGATGCTCTGCCTCAACGCCTTCGCTACGAATGAGTTGTGTAACTATTTCCCCCAGAATGACCGATTCGGTGAAGGTCTTGGAGCCGACTTTTAGGGGAGGTGTTGGTTTTGATGAATTATTGCAATTCAGGTTAACCAGGACTAACAGAATTAAAATTAGACTAATTAAAGTTTTCATCTTGAAATACGCTATAAACAATGAGATTGCCACGCCACCAAAGGTGGCTCGGAATGACAAGTTGGACGGTCATTGCCAGTATAAACTCCGTCAAAGGGGTTAGGATGGGGGATTCAATACAATCAGAACTATAGAGTTGAAATAATGCCAGAGACATTGTATTAGGGTTTAATACCCCCTCTTCAATTCTCCCCCACAAGGGGGAGAAGGTGTATAGGCTGTACCGTGTGGGTTATCAATCTAATTTATCTCCGAAAGTATTGAATCACCCGGTGCATGATACACGAATCACGATGTATGATGCACGATTCATGATTCATGGTTAAAGAAGCTTTTCTATCCTTTATCCTGCATCGTTCGACTGGGCTCACGACGAAGTCTTCTATCCTAAGTCCTATTTTTTTAATTCGTGTTTATTCGTGTCGATTAGTGGCTGAGTAATTATCTTGTATTGACTTCAATGGGCTTCGCTGTGCCTTGATGAAACGGGTGACAAATGGGTCGGCCGGCGTTTGAACGAGGTCCAGTAACGTTCCTTCCTGCACGATGTTCCCGTCTCTGAGTAGAACTATGGTATCACCGAAGAAACCGGCTTCGTTGATGTCATGGGTCACCATTACTACGGTTTTTCCAAGCGCTTGGAATATCTCTCTGAGGTCGGTCTGCAGCTCAAAACGGATAAGGGGGTCGAGCGCGCCGAGTGGCTCATCGAGCAAAAGGATATCCGGGTCGAGCATCAGCGCCCGCATCAGGCTAACCCGCTGTCTTTGACCTCCGGAGATTTGAACCGGATAACGGCCAAGGGCATCGGCAGGAAACTTTGTTAGTTCGGAGAGTTCTAACACCCGCCTTTGAATACGCTCTTTATTCCAGCCGAGGTAGTTAGCCATCAAAGAAACATTCTCATAAGCAGTGAGATGGGGGAACAGCCCTCCGTCCTGTATCACATAGCCTATCTTTTGCCTTAAGGAAGACACATTACTCGAGTTGAGCATCTCACCTTCCATATAGATGTTGCCCCTGTCCGGGTTGATTAATCCAATCATGAGTCGTATCAATGTAGATTTGCCACAACCGCTTGGACCTATGAGTACAGTCGTCTTACCGGGTTGGATTGTTAAATCAACTGAATGGACAGCCTTCGTTAAACCGTATGCCTTGGAGACGTTTTCCAGTCTTATCATGGGGGGTTGGGGTTTTTTATTTACAATATACCAATTTGCTATTTATGTATAGCTTCGGCTCTTATGCCAAGTCGATCCAATTAGGCTGAAAAAATTATTCGTAGGGACAGGCCATGGCAGGTCTCTATAGAGGAAAAAGCAGATAGGCTTGCTTGGTCAAATGAATAAACCAGTAGCAAGCATGGGGGCATCTTAAAATCCCCTTCCCTCGACCTGAGGGATACAGCCGGTCCCCGTTTTTAACCCCCTTTGTGTTTTCCTCCTTACCAAGGGGGGAATTAAAGAGGGGTTCCTTCGTCTTGTCCGTCATGAAGGCTTTTGATTGCATCAGGAGAACCCGGTTAATCAATCTCTCATTTTGGGCAAGTTTGACCGGGGGACATGCGTCAATTAAATACCCCTTGATATGCTCTGACACTATGCCGAGATGATTAAAACTGCTCGATACCTAGCTTATCACGTGCACAATAATTATTTGAATCCCGGTCCCAGTTTTTCTCTTAATCTAGACACTTTTTCCTCATCGACCGCTCTTACTTCGACTATTCCGCCGCTTTCAAGGGCAGGGCACCCCTTGGCGATAAGAGTGGCTTCATCAAGGTCCTTAGCCCGGATCAGGAAGTATCCGCCTATATCCTGCTTTGATTCTATGAACGGCCCGTCGGTTATATTGTTTGCTGTAACTCGTCTGCCATTTGCACCTAGAGGCCGGGAGTTGACCAGATGTCCGTTTTGAATGAGACCATAAATCCAGGCAGCAAACTTTGCCGCTTGTTTTTGATATTCTTCAGGGGAGACGCCTGTATGGCACTCACCTTTAATTAAAAATACAAATTCTCTCATCGGATGTTACCTCCTTGCTTCGTTTATTTTCAGGTTTTCAACTCCATAGGCAAAAGAGGGGCAGGGCTCTTCGCTTTTACAGTAATTTTTTAACCAAGCATCGGTCCTGCCGACAATTTACTTTACCTATCCTGGGCGAACACAAGGTTCGCCCCTACAAATTCCATATGGGTTTATCCTACATCTCCATACATATACATAACGAATGATATTTTGAAAAAGGGACAATCTGTGAAAAATTTTTTAGAACGAATTTGCCAAGCTGTACCTATCGGCCAGGTCTAGTTTTTGCTCACATAATTTGATTCTTTTCTGATAAAAAGACTGTTCTGCTTTAACGGTAGAGAGTTCCAGGGCTTTCTGATAATTCTTGAGCGCTTCTTTATTGTTGCCTGACTGCAAATTCATGTCTCCTAGGGCCGAGTAGAAAAGATGATAAGATTCAAGCGTCTTAAGATCGTTAATCTTATTTATCTCATCGATCCCCGCTTTTGGCCCGTGAACCTTGGATACGGCAATAGCCCGGTTAAGGGCGATTATCGGTGAACGGTTCAATTTCGAATAGGCGTTATAAAGAGAGAGTATTTGCTTCCAATCGGTGGATTCATAGCTTTCGGCAATGGAGTGGCAAGCCGATATGGCTGCCTGAAGATGGTACTCCGTAACTACTTCGCTACCCACAGACTTCTGGAGATGAAATAGGCCTTCGCTAATCATCTCCCTGTCCCAAAGCGAGCGGTCTTGTTCTTTCAGAACCAACAAATTTCCGTCCCTGTCCAATCTTGCCGGAAATCT
Organism: Thermodesulfobacteriota bacterium; assembly: GCA_035559815.1. NCBI lineage: Bacteria > Pseudomonadati > Thermodesulfobacteriota > Thermodesulfobacteriota bacterium. The sequence goes on along the minus strand of DATMAT010000071.1, from coordinate 21,811 downwards.
GGATGCATTGAGGAGCATAAGCGCTAATAAAGCGTGGCATTGAGGTGACTCTGTTGCCGGATTCTCTACCAGTAATTTGGCTAGCTGAATAGCTTCGCTACATAAATCCGGGCGAATGGGTTCATCTCCGGATGACGGAGAATAGCCTTCATTAAATAGCAGGTATAAAACCTTTAGGACCGATTCTAAGCGGTTTGCTAGTTCTTTACCTGCCGGCACTTCATAAGGAATTTTAAGCTCGCTTACCTTCTTTCTTGCCCTGGTCAGTCTCTTGGCGATTGTGGCTTCTTTGGATAAAAAAGCCCTGGCGATTTCGCTTATGCTGAACCCGCATAATATTTTCAGGGTGAGGGCGATTTGCGATTTCTCCGGGATACCGGGATGACAGCAGGTAAAAATCATCCTCAGTTGGTCATCTTTTAATTCCTCGTCGCTGATGAAATTCGGCATGCCGGATTCACTATTATCTAATAGTTCTTCCTTAGATTGTAAAAATTTTTCGCGTCTCAAAAGGTCAATCGCTCTATTCCGGGCAACCTGCCATAACCAGCCGGCCGGGTTTTCCGGTAGGCCTTTATCTGACCAAACCCCATGTGCTTTAGTGAAGGCGTCCTGTACTACGTCCTCGGCCATTCGAAGGCGATTCAAGCCGAAAAGCCTGGTAAAACGGGATACCATTTTTCCGGACTGGTTCCTGAAGAGATTATCAAGGATTTCGTTTATTTCTGATTCACTATGCGGAGAGCCCATCTCCTCCATAGCTTACAACGGAGGGAAAAATAGGGCAACGGATGGACATGATGCATTCTCAAAGGTTTTTTCATACATAAAAATTCATCCTTCGATTAGACTCAGAGCCTGTCCTGAGTCGATCCCCGATAAATCGGGGAAGGAATGAGCGGATTTGCATCCGCTATCAAAGCTTTAAGAATAGAAAAAAACCGTTCGGCCTGAGCCCGGTCCCCCGGCTAGACCGGGGGAAGGGTGAGCACCTTATTGTATCATGTAGCATAAATCCTGTATCTTGTATCCCTTCCTTTCACGCGTCTAGCGAAATGTACGCTACAACTACTACGGCTAGCTTTGCAGCCGAATAATCCCTACCATCCCTCAGTCCCCGGCTCCCCCTTGAAAGGACCTACTATATCTTTGGTGATCCAGCCGCCGTAAAAGCTCCCCGCTTGCGGTTTTACCAGCTCATCATCCAGGTAGCAGGCATCCATTTTTTGGGGATAGAATGCCACATAGTCTTTGATTGCTTCGTACCCGGGAGCGGGCTGGGGATAAAACCATGCGGCGTTCTCGGCTCGTTTGTCTCCTACAACGACCGTGTAATAATTGGCAACGCCCTTCCACTCGCAGAGTGTTCTTCTGGCGGTTTTTACGAGGCATTCCATTCTAATATCTTTTGGTGGTATGTAGTAAACAGGTGGGCTGCTCGTCTCAAGCACCCTCTTTGCTTCTTTTGTCTCGGCAATAACTCTATTGTTGAAAATCACCTTGACGTGCCTATTAGAATCCTCTACCCGAGGGGGTCTAGGGTAATCCCATACCGATTCCTGCCCCGGCCCGGGGTCAATACGTTTTGGTTTCATAATGGTTAATTAGCCACGAATAAACACGAATTTACACGGATAGGTATTCGGTTGTCGAGTAAACGTGTTATCGCGTTAACGAGTTAACACGTAAACCCGTTAACAAGCAAACAATTATAATCTTTATTCGTGTTAATTAGTGTCGATTCGTGGCTTAAGAGTTTTACCTTACCGAAAGGTACTGCACGCTGAATTTGTTTTCCCGGTCGGTCCAGACTTGTTCGACCCGGTAGGACGGGGAAACCATCTCTTCAAATTCTTCTAGGGCGTATTTGTATGAATACTCGGTCAAGATGCTTTCCTCTTTTCTGAAGAAAATCCTCGAACCGTCGAGATGAACATACTGGTTTTTCAGGCTTATGAGGTGCATCTCGATTCTTCCCTCGTCGCTGTTATAAAACGCATGATGTCTCCACAGGCTCAAATCAAAATTGCTTCCCAGCTCACGATTAATTCTCTCCAAGATGTTCAGGTTGAATGCGGCGGTGACACCCCTCTTATCGTTATAGGCGGCCTCCAATGCTTTCTTGTCCTTTTTAAGGTCAACGCCGATCAAAAGTCCGCTTCCCCGTCCGGAGCGTTGAGCAATCCGGTTGAGAAATCGGGCGGCATATTCTTTGGTGAAATTTCCTATAGTCGAGCCGGAGTAGTATACAACCTTTCGAGAATGGGGGAAGTTGAAGGCGGGCAAAGAAAACGGTTGGGTATAATCGGCATAGACTGGAACTACTTTAAGTCCGGGATAATCCTTGGCCAGTAAAGCCGCCGATTTCATCAGGTGCTTGGCAGAAATATCGATCGGTACGTATCCGGCAGGCTCTTTCAGGTGGTCGAGTATTAACCTTATCTTTGTACTGCTTCCGCTTCCCAATTCTATCAAAAGACACTTCCTGCCCAGGACGGACGATATCTCATCGATATATTCATTCATGATCGCCATCTCTGTCCGGGTTAGGTAGTACTCTTCCAGCTCGCAAATCTCATCGAAGAGAGCCGAGCCTCTCTCGTCGTAAAAGAGCTTACAGGGAAGCTCCTTCTGGGGTTTACTAAGCCCTTCTAGCACCTCGGCTAGAAGATAGTTTTCTTCGACCCGGAATCTTTGAACGGCCATTAGATTTTCACGCATCTTGAGCCAGCCTTATTCCCATGAACTGCCAGCGTGCGCTGGGCGGGAAGAAATTCCGGTACGTTTTTCTGATGTGAGACCTGGAAGTGGCACAAGACCCTCCGCGGAGCACCATCTGATTTGACATGAACTTTCCGTTGTATTCCCCCAGGGCGCCGGGAAGTGTTTTGAATCCAGGATAGGGAATGTATGGACTCTGGGTCCACTCCCACACGTCTCCAAACATCTGCGATAGTCCGTTTCTAACTGATTCTTTCTCTAGGGCTACCGGATGATATCTTACATCATCAGCGAAATTCCCTTCTATCGGTACATTGGATGCAGCAATTTCCCATTCGGATTCGGTGGGCAGCCTTTTCCCGGCCCAGCGGGCATAAGCATCGGCTTCATAGTAGCTGATGTGACATACCGGCTCCTTCGGATTTACCTCACGCATACCGGATAGGGTGAAATTCCACCAGCGGCTATCGACCTTCTCCCAATAAAGGGGCGCTTTCCAGCCGTTTGCTTCAACCGTGCACCAGCCGTCGGATAGCCAGAGCTCCGGCCTTTCATATCCTCCGTCTTCCATGAATTCTAAATACTCGCCGTTAGTGACCAGTCGGGACGCTATCTGGAATGGGTTCACAAACTCCTTATGGCTTGGACATTCGTTGTCATAAGCAAACCCATTCCCATCATGGCCTATGGAATAGATCCCTTCAGGAAACGGAATCCAGTTCATTTCGGCCATCGAGTTTGAATTTTTAGCAGGGTTCTTCTTGTTATAGGCAGGGCGAAGAGGATTCACCGAAAACACGTGCTTGATGTCCGTTACCATGAGTTCCTGGTGTTGTTGCTCATGGTGAAGACCGATCTCGATGACCGAGGCGACCTTTTCCATTTGCGCTTCTTCGGCCCGCTCCAGGAACCCGGTCATGTGCTCGTCTACGTAGTGCCGATAGCTGTATACCTCCGCTACCGTGGGCCTGGACAGAAGCCCGCGCTGAGGACGGGCATGCCTTTCTCCGACCTGAACGTAGTAAGAATTAAATAGGTAGTTGTACTGAGGATGTAAGGATTTATACTCCGGGTTCACCTTGGCTAATACAAAGGCCTCGAAAAACCAGCTCGTGTGAGCAAGATGCCACTTGGTCGGGCTCACGTCGGGCATGGACTGAATGACGTAATCTTCGGTGGCTAGTGGCTTGCAAAATTGTTCGCTTAACCGGCGAATTTTCTTGTAATCCCGGAGAAGGGAAATATTCATCGGCTCCTGCTTCTTTTCTCGGGCTTTCCCGCTAGTGATTATTTTTGAGGACATTTGGCAACTCCTGGTTTTTTTATTTATACGGGGCTTTTTTCTAAACGGTTTAGTATCTTAAGGGTATTTAATACAAATATTCACTGACTCTATTCAAAGAGCCTTTCAAATAGAGTATAGCAATTATACGAAAATATATCAAAAAAGGTTTTATAAAATTACGAATCTTTGGCCCGCCTTAGCTTGCAATAACAGCACTTCTCTTTTTAAGTAGGGATATGTGTTGATCGAAACTAAATTGCCCCTTTTGACTTTAGTGGATTAAGGAGACAACCGTTCGACACCCCCTGGTTAATCCGGAATGAGCTGATATATAACCGCTGTAAAAACGTTAAAAATTAAACCCGTTCGTCCTGAGTTCCATCGAAGGGCGAACACCTTACATTTTAAATTCATGCTTCGACCCTTCGACGATGTGGAGGGCTCAGCATGAGCGGATGCATACATCCGCTGGTAAAGAGGAATAAAAAACACTCATCCTGTGCGAAGCCTGTCCTTGTGGAAGGAGGTCGAAGAAGGAACTGAATCCTAAATCTATGATTAGAAGCAACGAATAGCATTGAGCTTGACAAGTTAAGAGAAGTTATATAATTTAGGCTCACCTAACTTTAATATTAGGAAGCAGTAATTATTATGGGTAGTTTGGTTTCAGGCCGAAATAGGGGGCCGAGAAACGAAAAAAACACTAACCGCCACCTTAACAACTTAAAAAGGAGATGGAGGAAACAACATGAGATCGTACGTTCTATCGAAGTCGAATTGCTTTATATGGCTGGCTCCAGCCCTGTTTGGCTTAATTAGTTTCCAAGAGGCCGGAGCCGTGGGTGGAATTTCTAACTCTAAAGTAATTGTTCCGAGCGCCGAGACTGTAGAGAAAGGGCGTTTTGAGGTGGAGCCATTTTTCTCCCTTGTCTTTGTAGACGACTCCGACGATTCGGTTAGGTTTGAGGGAGGAGGCCGATTTACTATAGGAGCACTGGAGAATATGGAGGTCGGTGCAAACTTCGGTTATCTGACCGTCAATGACTCAAACGTAATTAGAAGGGACACTGATTTTGGAGACATCGAAGCTGGTCTTAAATACAGGTTCCTTGACCAGACAGAAAGTTTTCCCTTTTCCTTGGCATATCAGGGCGGGATTACTTTTCCGACAAGCGGTGGGGATTCAGAGTGGGTATTTGAGCTGGGCGGCCTGATATTGACCAAAGATTTTACCGATAAGTTCTCCATGGATTCCGATTTCGTTTTTGCCCTAATCGAGGATGATGCCTGGAGTTTGGTGACGGAAGCGGGGTTTGGGTATTTCGTCACATCTTGGTTTCAGCCGGTTATCGAGGCTGCATATTCTCTTGAAAGCCCCCAGGATGAGGAGAACGTTCACGTTTTTAACGTGACAGCGGGCTTCACCGCACCGGTGACCGATTATCTGACCATCATTTTTGGGGTTACAACAGACGTCCATACCGAGAACACGGACGAGCAGGTGGTTTTATCAGCCGCCTTTACGTTCCTTTTTTGACCGGTGATGTCTGCCGATTGACAGATTTCGTTTTTTTATCTACAATTTAGGTTAGCCTAAAAATATAGATAGTTTAACATAAAATGTAGTTTAGAATCCCCAAACTAGTGTTGTTGCTTCCTTTGATCGAGGAGGGTGTTCATTATGGAAAAGAATCAAATATCCAGGCGTAACTTACTAAAAGCGGGTCTGGGGGTGCTGGGCGGCTCGGCCGTCCTGGCCGGAAAAGGCTTTGCACAAAAAAACGATTATAAGGAAGGGGTAACGTTAAACCCGGGAATGGGACACGGCGGACATCAGGTAACTACTGCCGCTCATTCATCTAAAGCTACTTACGCATTCAAAGACGGCGAGATGAATCCCATGAAGTTCCTTACCACGTTTGACTACGGCAAGGTAACGGTACTGCCGGGTGGCGAGGTACAGCGGGAATACAACATTGTCGCTCTAGAGAAGGAGATTGAAGTAGCGCCGGGGGTAGTATATCCGGCTTGGACTTATAATGGTTATGTCCCGGGGCCGACAATCAGGTGCACGGAAGGGGACAGGCTTAAAATCTACTTCTCGAACGCATCGAGCATGCCTCATACCATTCATTTCCACGGCATTCACCCGGCCAATATGGACGGGGTATTCGAGATAGTACCGCCGGGGGGGAGCTTTACCTATGAATTCACCGCAGACCCGTTCGGGGTTTTTCTATATCACTGCCACGTCTTGCCGGTAAAAAAGCACGTGGAAAAGGGACTCTACGGTTCATTCATAGTAGACCCGAAAACGCCTAGGCCGCCGGCTAAGGAATTCATCATGGTTATGAACGGCTTCGATACCGACTTTGACGGCGAAAACGAATTCTATACCGTCAACGGTTATGCCAATTATTACTCGGATAATCCAATAAACATCAAATTAAACGAGCTGGTAAGAATCTATCTAGTGAACATGACCGAGTTTGACCTGATAAATTCCTTCCATCTCCACGGAAACATGTTTCGTCTGTATCGCACTGGTACAAAACCTGACGAGTTCGAGTACACGGATACGGTGATGCTCTGCCAGGGAGAGCGCTGTATTATCGAGTTTTCGTATAAATACCCGGGCATGTTTATGTTCCACGCCCACCAGAGTGAATTCGCCGAACTCGGCTGGATGGGGTTCTTTAACGTACTTCCGGAGGTTGCCTAAAGTTTGTTAGTCGCGAATTTACACAGATTATCACGAATAAATATTCGGTTGTCGAGTTAACGAGTTAACGCGTTAACCAGTAAACAATTATAATCTTCATTCGTGTTTCTTCGTGTCTAAGTTCACAAGGAGAATTAAGATGTCTAATGAAAGAGTGATTGATGAAAAGGATATAACCGAAGAAAAAAGGGGAAATATTTTGAAGTCAAAGCTTGCCGTTTTTCTGGCGGCCATATTTCCCTTGCTCGTCCTTGGACTCATGGTTTATTGGTTTGCAACCAAAGGAGCGAGCCTGGTTGAGACCCCGGCGGTTCCCGTAGAAAAAATTGATTTCGAGAGGATTGTGCTCCGTCCGGGAGAAATTATAGCTTACGTCAGAAATACCGGTCCTTACGAGGTTACAATCGCTCAGGTCACGGTAAACGAGGCTCTCTGGCAGGCTAACATAAGCCCGAGCAACGTCCTTCCGCGCTTGGGTAGAGCCACTATTACCATTCCTCACCACTGGGTTCCCGCCGAGCCCTACGAGGTAACGATTATTACCTCGACCGGGGTTAAGTTTTCCCACGGAGTCGATATCGCCACCGAGACGCCCATTCCCGACTGGAGCTACTTTGGGATGTTCGCCCTTCTGGGGGTTTACGTGGGAATAATTCCTATATTCCTGGGATTTCTCTGGTTTCCATTCCTCAGAAAAATCAGCAAGAAGTGGCTCAATTTTTTTCTGAGCCTCACCGCCGGTCTTTTGATTTTTCTGGGCGTGGATACATTGGAGGAAGCATTTGAAGTGGCAGGACGGGTGCCCGGAGTGTTCCAGGGCATAGGATTAATCGGAATGGGTGCACTTTTGAGTTTCCTCATATTGGTGGCTATAGGGAAGAAAACGATGGGCTCCGGAACCTCGGAAAAAGGAGATTCCTATGTACGTCTTGTTTTAGCCTATATGATTGCCGCCGGAATCGGCCTTCATAATTTGGGAGAGGGACTGGCGATAGGTTCGGCCTATGTTCTGGGGGAGGTTGCGCTCGGTGCATTTTTGGTGATTGGCTTTGCCATTCACAACATAACCGAGGGCTTGGGAATTGTGGCGCCTATAGCAAGCGGCAAAAAGCCAAGGTGGATTCACTTCTTGCTGCTCGGACTACTGGCCGGGGCTCCCGCTATCCTGGGCACCTGGATAGGCGGGTTTATATACTCGGATGTGTGGGCAACTCTCTTTTTCGCCATAGGTGCCGGGGCCATATTCCAGGTAGTTTACGAGATTGTAAAGCTGATGAGCAAGGAATCGGAAGCAGGCCTGGGAGAACCCACGAACTTCGCCGGCCTGGTTATCGGACTTTTGATAATGTACGTCACCGGGCTTTTTGTGGTGGTTTGAGTAAACGACGAAATAATAATACGCGTGTGGTTATCCAAGCGCGCCGATCTGCATAGGCGCTCTTTTGGAGAATCGAAACGAACGCTCAAATTCGGTTTAAAGGGTACATTCATGGGAAACCACAATTTTAGGTATAATTTGGCGATGAAGATGGAGCTCTCTTCGGTGATGGAAGATTATTTGAAAGCTATCTTCGGCCTTCTTAAGGAAAAGGGCAAGGCCAACACCAACGACCTTGCCCGGACGATGAAGGTATCTCCTCCCACGGTGACCCAGATGATAAAAAGGCTCGTAGAACTCCAACTGGTCGAGCACGAGCCGTATAAGGGTGTTATCTTAACACCGGCCGGGGAGAAAATCGCTTTGGAGATCATTCGCCATCACCGACTAATCGAGCAGTATCTGCATGAGGCCCTGGGAGTGCCCTGGGATAAAGTGCACGAGGAGGCGGAGAAATGGGAGCACGTAATCTCGGAAGAGGTAGAGGAAAGGATGGCTGAGTTTCTCAATCATCCCACCCGTGACCCTCACGGCTCTCCCATCCCCTCTCCTGAGCTTATCCTTAAAGATGAAGAGCTAGTATCCCTGTCCGATATGGATGAGGGGGAACTGGGCATAGTATCGGAAGTTCCGGACGAAGACCCCAAACTGCTCCGCTACCTTGACGACCTGGGCCTGGTTCCGGATACCTTGTTCAAAGTGCAAAAAAAAGAGCCCTTTGGAGGCTCGGTGGTGCTCAAGGTCAAGGGCAAATCCCTGAGGGTAGGAACGGATGCCGCCTACCTGATAAAGGTAAAGCACCTGGAGAAGCAGTAGTTTGTCCATGGTGTCCATTGAAGAGAAAACCCTTCATGACTAAGACTTCCCGGTCTGCGCAAGCTAAACTTTTGGTTATACTATAGTGGATTGTGACCAGTAAACCCGAATCTGAGCCTAAAAATACCCTCTATAATTCCATTGCCTTTAATAAGGCTATCGAGAAGATAAAAAGCGGAGAAAAGGTCCTTAAGCTTTCCGGGCTCAGGGGTTCGTCCAGATTTTATCTACTTCCAGAGTTATCAAAAGAGACTGGAAGAACGATTGTTTATGTCGCTTCTTCGAGAAAGAATCTGGAGTCAGCGGCCGAGGATATTTCTTTCTATTCAGGAGAAAATACTCCCATTCTCTCGAAAAGGGAGTTAGGGACGAGGGATGTTCTATTCTCATCATATTCGAATAAGACACCTGAACGCATGAGCTGGCTTTACCATGCCGGCAAAGTACCGATCTTGCTGGCCGAGGCCTCTGCCCTTTTTGAAAAAGTAATACCCAGGGAAATTTTTGAAGATAGCGTTATCCGGCTGGGCAGGGGAGATTTGATCCCCAGGCACGAGTTAGTATCGGCGCTCGTAAAGACGGGATATGTCGGCTCCGAGTTTGTGGAAAAAGCAGGGGAGATAAGCTTGAGGGGCTCTATCGTGGATGTGTTCTCTCCCGGATACCAAAGACCGGTGAGGCTCGAATTCCTGGGTGATGAGGTTCACTCGATAAGGTTTTTTGGTATAGATGATCAAAAATCCACGGAAAAAATAGAGAGAATTACCATACTCCCGGCGAGCGAAGTAATACTCGACCCGAATACTATTGAACGGTCTTTATCCTACATACGAAGAAAGGCCAGCGAGCAGGAGGCAACCGCATCGGCTAAGCTCTATCTCATCGGGGAAATAGAGAAGGGAAACAGGCTTCCGCAGATCGAATATCTTCTTCCTTCATTTTATCCAAACTTAGCCAGAGTGTTTGATTACATACCCCGGGGCTCCTTGGTCGTGCTTGACCCAGCCGAGGAAGTATCTGCTTCAATCGAAGCGTTCACGGACTATTTAGCGGACGCCGAGATGCTCCTTAAGAAGGAGCTTAAAATTACCCCGGACGTTTCCGAGCTTTACCTCAGTGAAGAGGAACTCAAGGGCAATCTTGGCCAGTTTCAGAAAATTCAATTCGAGGACGTGGAGATTACCGAGGAAGGAATAACCAGAATTATCTTCGATACGGAGATCCCATCCATTGGAAAGGGGAGCGGGTTCGACTCCCCGTTTGAAGCACTTTCCCAGGAAATAGTAGAATGGCAGTCCCTGGGGTACTCGATTCATATAGTGGTACAAACCGGGGTCGAGAGTAAAAAATTCAAAAAAATTTTGGATGAGCGTGGAATAAAAAATATAGACATAGAAACCGGCTCGCTTTCATCGGGGTTTATCTTCCCGGAAGCGAACTTAGTAGTGGTTACAGAAAAAGAGATATTTGGAGAAAAGAAGAAAGTAAAAGCAGAGCCGCTCAAGGATATCCCCTCTGCCTTCATAACGTCTTTCGGTGAGTTAAAACCCGGTGATTACATAGTACACGTGGACTTTGGTATAGGAGTCTTTAGAGGTCTAACCAGACTCCGGATCGATAGCACCGAGGGAGACTTTCTCCAGTGTGAATACCAGGGCGGTGACAAAATATATGTGCCGGTAGATAAGCTCAAACTTGTACAGAGATACGTTGGAGACGGGAGTCCTCCTCGAATTGATAAGCTAGGACATGAAAACTGGAAAAAGGTGGTAAGGAGAGTTAAAAAGGCAGTTGAGAGCATCGCCAAGGATCTGCTTGAGCTATACGCCAGGAGAAAGGCGGAGCAGGGATTTCAATTTTCCAAGAGGGACAAGCTTTTTAAGGATTTTGAGTACTCCTTTCCCTATGAGGAAACACAAGACCAGGAAGCGGCGATAGAGGATGTTATGAATGATATGGAATCTTCCAGGCCCATGGACCGGCTTATATGCGGAGACGTGGGGTTTGGAAAAACGGAGGTGGCGCTCAGAGCCGCATTCAAGGCGGTGATGGACGGGAAGCAGGTTGCCTTCCTCGTTCCTACCACCCTTCTTGCCTATCAGCACTCGTTGACCGCCGCGGAGAGGTTAAAAGGCTATCCGGTTGTGGTAGAGATGTTATCCCGGTTTAGGACGACGAAGGAAGAGAAGGAAATACTGAAGAAGCTGGAGAATGGCTCCATAGACCTGATAATCGGGACGCATAAGCTTTTGAGCGACAAGATAAAATTCAAGGACCTGGGCCTGGTGATTATAGATGAGGAGCATCGTTTTGGGGTCAAACATAAGGAGAAATTGAGGAAACTAAAAAAGGGAGTGGACGCCCTCAGCCTGAGTGCCACCCCCATACCGCGCTCGCTCCAGCTTTCACTCGTAGGAATACGGGATATAAGCCTGATAAATACACCACCTGAGGGAAGACAATCTGTTGAGACCTACGTCTCTCCATTCAACGCCAAGATGGTTCGGGATGCCATTGTCCGGGAAATACATCGGGGCGGGCAGGTGTTTTTCATCCATAACCGGATCGAGGATATTTTTGCCATAGCCCGAAGGATTCAAGAACTGGTCCCGGAGGTGACGATAGATGTTACCCATGGGCGGATGAGAGAGGCGCATTTGGAAAAGAGCATTACCAAATTCATAGAGGGTAAAACCGACGTGCTCATTACCACGGCCATCGTAGAATCGGGGCTGGATATCCCCAGGGCAAATACCATAATCGTAAACGATGCACACACATTCGGCCTTGCCGACCTCTATCAGCTCCGGGGAAGGGTGGGTCGGTCTCTGGAGAAAGCCTATGCCTATTTCCTCGTTCCCAGCGTCAGCTCGCTCACACTCCAGGCTAGGAGAAGGCTTAAAGCAATCGGAGAACTGAAAGAGCTGGGCTCAGGATTCAAACTGGCCCTCTCCGACCTGGAGATTCGAGGAGCGGGAAACATATTCGGCACCGAGCAGTCCGGGCATATAGCCGATGTAGGACTGGAGCTTTATCTGGAGATGCTGAATAACGAAATAAGGAGACTCAAGGAGGAAGGGGACACCCTGGAATACGAGCCGGAGATAAGGTTTAATGCCCCTGCCTTCATCCCCGATGATTACATAGGCGACGAGGCAGAGAGGCTTCTTTTCTACAAGAAAATCTCTTCCATCTCCGAGAAGAAAGCGCTTAAGGAGGTCAGGAGCGAGCTGGAAGACAGGTTTGGAAGACTGCCCGAGCCTGCTGTCAACCTGTTAAAGCTGGTAGGGCTCAAGCTGCTCATGAAAAGGCTTTTAATCGAAAGAATCGAGATAAGAAACGAAGAATCGGTTATAATTTTTTTAAAGAATTCACCCTCTTATCAATATTATAAACCGAGCGGAAAACTAAGAGTTTTTCATAAAGGTCCGGATGCTATTTCCGAAATCAGGAAAAAGCTTATGGAATTAACCAGGATAGGAATGATTGGGGCAAAAGAAAAAAGAGCGGGAGAAAAGCACTATTCCCAGGGTATTAAATAATATGAAAATCCTTATTTCCTTGTCCATGATGCTACTGGCCGTTGGCTGTAGCGATTTTGATAAGTTTTATAGAGAGAAAAAGGAGGTGTCAACGCATTCAGGAAATGGTTCAATGGTTATAGCCAGGGTAGGACAGGAGGAAATCACTAAGCAAGAACTAATCAAATCTCTTAACCGCTTGCCGGTCAAGCAGAGAATATTTTACCTTTCTTCGCCTGAAAGAATGAAAGATTATCTTCAGTCATACATAAACCAGGTTCTTTTGTACGACGAGGCGTTGAAGAGGGGAATGGGGGAGAGAAAGGACATCAAGGAGAACTTAGAGAATTATAAAAGGCGGCTCCTTATCCAGGCTCTTGCCCAGGAGATAAACAATGGGGAATTCAGCAAGGAGGAAATAGAAACCTATTATGCCGAAAACGCGGACCACTTTGTACAGTTCAGAATAAGCCAGATTTTCATAAAATTGCAGCCGGAAAAGGGAATGGGAAGAGACGAGGCCAGGGCTGAAGCAGAGAATATAATGGAAAGGATAAATAACGGAGAAGAGTTTGAGAAGCTCATATCGGAGTTTTCCGATGACCCGGCTTCGAAAAAGAAAGTAGGAAGCTTTAGCTATACGGGTAAGAGCAGGCTTCCAATTGAAGTGGAGAGTGAAGTATTCAATTTGAAAGAAGGAGAGGTAAGCAATCCTATCGAGACAGAGAGCGGATTTTACATAATAAGAATAGACGAAGCCCCAAAGGTCTTACCCTTGAGCCGGGTCGAGAATAAAATCCGGCTGGAGTTGGGAAGAAAAGGGTTTTCCGAGTATATTAATGAACTAAGAAAAGAAAAGAAGGTAGAGATTTTTGAGGATAAATTCCAATAGGGGGCAGATTAAAATGAATAGTAAAGCGAGCCTGAAAATATATTTCATATTATGCCTGGTTATCCTATTGTTCTCGCCGGATTCGAGGGCACAGGAGCTTATAGACAGGATAGTAGCCGTAGTGAATGACGACCTCATAACCCTTTCCGAGCTTCAAGCGAAGGAGAAAAAGATAAACCCGAATCTGGACACACCGGATACGTCCCCGCAACAAAGGGAAATCCTGGACCTGATGATAGAGGAAAAGCTCTTGGAGCAAGAGGCAAAAAAACTGGGGATAACTGTTACGGAAAGCGATGTGGATGCGGCCATAGAGGGGGTGAAGAAGCAGTTTAACCTGACCGATGAACAGTTAAATGAGGTTTTAAAAAAGCAAAATCTCACCCTCGAATCCTTCCGGGAGCAGTGGAGGATGCAGATCCTGGGCAACAAAGTGGTGGGCACGCAGGTTAAGGGGCAAATAGCGGTAACGGAGGATGAAATAAAAACATACTACGAAGAAAACCAGGGACAGGTCGGGAGCGGAAATGAGGTGAGAATTGCACAAATTTTAATACCTTACTCCGACTCGGATGAAGAGCGGGCGGGGGAGAAGCTCGCTGTAGAGGTTACCGAACGGGCCAAGTCCGGTGAGGACTTCGGAGAGCTGGCAAAGAAGTATTCAAAAGATACCTTGTCTGCCGAGCGAGGAGGCGATCTCGGTTATTTCAAAAAGGAGGATTTGGCCGTCCCGCTTCAACAAGCGATAGAAAACGTTCCCACCGGGGATATAGTCGGCCCGGTGAAATCCTCGGGCGCATTCCACATAATCAAGGTCGTAGACAGGAGAAGCACTGGAGACGGTTCCCTGGATGAGGTGAGGGAAGAGATAAGAGAGACCATATATCGCCAGAAGGCGGAGAAGGCCCTTCAAGGTTGGCTGGAGAATGTGAAGAAGACGGCGTATATAGAAGTAAAGCTTTAGCCAAAAATCTAACCACCAAGCTTGTGTCCAGCCAAGTCGAGACAACACTAAGGCACAAAGTTAGAATACAGAAATTAGTGGTCGGAATTCAGAATGTAGAGACGCAAAATTTTGCGTCTCTACTGTTAGTTAATTGAGATTTCCCTGTGAATTGCCACAGGTTTACCACTAAATTGTCAATTGCGAGCATATTTACAGAGCCTGCACAAAGGGAATTGAAATGCTCATTGTAACCTACCTCGAAGTGGCATAAAGTTGAAATACAGGCAGTGTCGAATTAATTCTTGATTTTATGAATGTCATCCCCGTCCCCCGGTTTAACCGGGTGATCGATCGGGGATCCACCTCCCTTGTCATTCCCGAAATCTTTTAATCGGGAATCTATAATTAAAGAATGGATTCCCGCTAGCGCGGGAATGACAGATCGGTGGATTCCCACTCCCCGCGTACGCGAGGACAAGCTTCGTGGGAATGACATCCTAGCGTTTTCCGTATGGAACATAAACGAGTTTATATTATTAGGCGTTAATTCTTCTGACAATGTTCGTATGACCAAGTTCTGGTTATCACAATAAAACTCATATATCAACTTCGCGGCTTCGTGCCTTAGTGGTTCCATAAGAATTGCGCTTTACGGCGCTTCTTCCCCATAAGTCTCAACCGGCGGGCAGGTGCAGACCAGGTTCTTATCGCCGTAGGCGTTATTAATTCTTCCGACCGGGGGCCAGAATTTGTTTTCCTCCACAAAAGGAAGCGGGTAAACCGCTTTCTTTCTGGAATAGGAATGGGTCCATTGGTCGCTTGTCGCTTCACCGACCGTATGGGGAGCGTTCTTCAAGACATTGTCAAGCTTATCCGCCCTGCTGCTAGCGATCTCCTCAATTTCTCCATGTATTGCTATCATCGCCTCACAAAAACGGTCGAGCTCGTCCTTGGCCTCGCTTTCGGTCGGCTCTATCATCATGGTGCCGGCTACCGGCCAGGAGATGGTTGGAGCGTGAAATCCGTAGTCCATGAGCCTCTTTGCCACGTCTTCGACCTCTATGTCCGCATCCCTTTTGAGATGGCGTAAATCCAGGATAAACTCATGGGCAACCCTTCCATTCCTGCCTTTATACAAGACCGGATAGTATTTCTCTAATCTGGATTTTAAATAGTTTGCGTTCAAAATAGCGTAGGCGGTCGCAGCAGAGACGCCCTTTG
The DNA here is from genome assembly GCA_035559815.1 of Thermodesulfobacteriota bacterium. NCBI lineage: Bacteria > Pseudomonadati > Thermodesulfobacteriota > Thermodesulfobacteriota bacterium. The sequence continues at coordinate 6,309 of DATMAT010000071.1, read as the reverse complement.
CCCCGAGCATCTTGATGTAGGCATAGGAAACCAGCAGTATACTTGCGCTTCCCCAGGGTGCTGAGGCTACGGCCGGGATTGATTTAGTACCCCCGGTGGAAATAAGCGGATGGCTGGGGAGATACGGTGCGAGGTGCTCGGCAACGCAAATCGGTCCCATTCCCGGGCCGCCGCCCCCGTGGGGTATGCTGAAGGTCTTGTGTAGATTAATATGGCAGACATCCGCCCCGACCATGGCCGGACTGGTAAGCCCCACCTGGGCGTTCATGTTGGCTCCGTCCATGTAAACCTGGCCGCCGTTCTCATGAACTATGGAGCAGATTTCCTGAATTTTTTCTTCAAAAACACCGTGGGTAGAAGGGTAGGTAATCATGAGGGCAGACAAACTCTCCTGGTGCGTTGAAGCCTTATTTCTCAAGTCCTCTACGTCGATGTTTCCCTCCTTATCGCATTCCACGATGACTACTTTCATGCCGGCCATCACCGCGCTGGCCGGGTTGGTGCCGTGTGCCGAAGAAGGAATCAGCACCACGTTCCTTTGGCCTTGACCCCTGTCCATGTGGTAGGCCCGAATAACCAGAAGCCCGGTGTATTCCCCCTGGGCACCGGAGTTGGGTTGTAGGGATACCGCCTTGAAGCCGGTGATCTCACATAAAGCACTCTCCAACTCTTTGAATATCCGGGCATAGCCCCGGGCCTGCTCTAGCGGTGCGAATGGATGTAATCTGGAAAACTCCGGCCAGGTTAAGGGGGTCATCTCCGTTGTGGCATTTAACTTCATGGTGCAGGAGCCAAGCGGTATCATGGAGGTGGTGAGAGAAAGGTCCTTTTTTTCCAGGCTTTTTATGTACCTTAGCATCTTGGTCTCGGAATGGTACCGGTTGAAAATCGGGTGTGTCAGGAATTTACTTTTTCGTCTTAATTCCTCCGGATAGCCGATTTCGATTTTTTCGGTCAATTCCCCAATATCCCGTTTCCAATGGTTCTGCCCGGTAGCTTTAGCAAATATATCGATTATCTCCTCGATGTCTTCTGTCTGGGTTGTCTCGTCTATGGAAATACCGATTTCATGATTGCCGATGTATCTAAAGTTAATTTGAGCATCTTTAGAAAGGGACTTTATCTTTTCCAGTGTACTTACCGAACCTTCTCCCAAGTCTATTTTTAGCGTGTCGAAGAAAAGGGAATTGGCCTGGGTAATTCCCAATTTTTTTAATTCGAGTTCCAGAATCTTTGCCAGCTTATGTATCCTCTCGGCGATAGCTTTTAACCCTCTTGGACCATGGTATACGGCGTACATGCCAGCCATGATGGCCAGTAGAGCCTCGGCGGTGCATATATTGGAAGTGGCTTTTTCCCTTCTTATGTGCTGTTCCCTGGTTTGAAGGGCCATTCTATAAGCGCTCTTTCCATGCGCGTCGATGGAAACGCCGATTATTCTCCCCGGCACCTGTCGTTTGAATTCATCGCGGGTAGCGAAGTATGCGGCGTGCGGCCCGCCGTATCCGAGCGGCACGCCGAATCGTTGAGTAGAGCCCACCACGACGTCTGCTCCGAACTCTCCTGGCGGGGTAAGAATGGTAAGGCTGAGTAAATCGGCGGCGACGGCTACTAGAGCGCCGATTTTGTGGGCGTTCTCTATGAAATCCGAGAAATCAAAAATTTCTCCGTCGGAGTCGGGATATTGAACTATGGCTCCGAAGATGCGGTCGTTAAACTCCAGTTTCAGCGGGTCGCCGATGACCAGGTCAATTCCCAGCGGGGCCGCCCTGGTCTTAAGAACGTCTATAGTTTGCGGAAAGCACTTCTCCGAGACGAAAAAGGTGTTGGCCCTCCGTTTCAAAGAATCGTTGCTCTGGAGCCTGGCTATCATGGTCATCGCCTCGGCGGCGGCGGTCCCTTCGTCGAGTAGAGAGGCGTTGGCAATTTTCATCTTGGTCAGGTCTGCCACCATGGTCTGGAAATTGAGTAGTGCCTCCAGCCGACCCTGGGATATTTCCGCCTGATAAGGTGTGTACTGGGTATACCATCCGGGATTTTCGAGGATGTTTCGTCTTATGACACCGGGGGTGAAACAGTCGTAGTAGCCTAAGCCTATGTAAGACTTAAACACCCGATTAAGCTTGGCTGTCTTCTGCAGGTTCTCCAGAAACGCGTATTCGCTAGTCGGGTCGGGGAGGTTTAGCGGCTTCTTCAGCCGAATGGCCGATGGGATTGTTTCTTCGACCAGGGCATCCAGGGATGCGACCCCAACCACCTTGAGCATCTCATCCACTTCTTTTTTACTCGGGCCGATGTGCCTTGAAGCGAAGGAGTCGGTAGTTTCTTGGTTAAATTTCATCTAATTATTCTGGTTCTATTCGGCTGCTTTTGAGGACCTTATTGTTTTTTTAATTTTGAGATAGCTATGAGAATAGGATTAAAGCTGAGCTGCTATCTTACGCTACTTCTCCATTTCCTTTTCTATATAATCCGTATATTCCTCATAGTCCATGAGGTCTTCGAGTTCGCTAGAGTCGTAGGGTTTCACCTTTATCATCCAGCCAGCGCCGTATGGGTCTTCATTGATAGTTTCCGGAGAATCAAGCAAGGCCTCGTTTACCTCGACTACCTCACCGCTCAGGGGGGCGTACAGGTCAGACACCGATTTAGTGGATTCTACCCCACCGAAGGGGTCGCCCTTGGTAATTTCATCCCCCTCGCTGGGGAGTTCGACATAGACGATTTCTCCGAGCGCATCCTGGGCGTAGCTGGTAATCCCGATTACCACCAAGCCCTCCTCCAGTTTCGCCCATTCGTGTTCTTTGGTGTATTTAAGTTCTTCTGGAATTTCTACCATGAATATACTCTCCTCTTAGTCCTTTTTCTTTATAAAAGGTAATGAAACAATTTCTGCTTTTCTCCGAGCACCCCTGATTTCAACCTGGATTTCAGTGCCAAACTCAACATCAGTTCTTATGTAAGCCATACCGATGGGTTTGTCAAGACTTGGAGACATAGTACCGCTTGTAACAGTACCCAGCAGTATCTCGTCATTCAAGATATTGTAGCCTTGCCTGGGAATCCCCCGGTCGATCATTTCAAACCCATGCAGTTTTCTCCGAAGCCCTGTTTCAATTACCTGAACTATGGCCTCTTTCCCGACAAAATAGCCTTTATCTAACTTGATAAATCTACCCAGCCCGGCTTCTAGCGGATTGGTATCCTCGTCGATCTCATGCCCGTAAAGCGGATAGCCCATCTCTATTCTGAGCGTGTCTCTTGCCCCCAGGCCGCAGGGGTGGATGCCGAATTGTTTTCCCTTTTCCAAAATTTCCTTCCAGAGTTCCGGAGCATTTCCCCAAGGAAGAAAAATCTCAAAACCGTCTTCACCAGTATAACCTGTCCTGGCGATTATGAGTTCGATTTGGTTCCAATTTGACAACCGGAAGCTGAATTTCTTTAGTCCGCTAAAGTCATCCTTAAGGGTTGTATTCAGTATATCTTGAGAGCTCGGTCCTTGAAGTGCGATTTGTGAGAACTCAAAGCTTTTATTTGTCACCTCCACCGCAAATCCGTTTTTATTGTTTATAATCCATTCATAATCTTTTGCAGTGTTGGCGGCGTTAACACAGATTAAAAAATGTTCATCCGAGAATTTGTACATAATTACGTCGTCTACAACTCCACCCCTCGGATTGCAAAAAAGGGAGTATTGAGCCTGGAATTCTCTGAGCTTCCCTACATCATTCGTGGCTATACGCTGGCAAAGGGAGGCTGCCTCTTTGCCCCGAATCTCGACCTCGCCCATGTGACTTACGTCGAATAAACCGGCCCTTTTTCTGACGGCAAGATGCTCTTCCCTGATCCCGGAATATTGTACCGGCATCATCCAGCCGGCAAACTCTACCAACTTTGCTCCCAATTGCCGATGAATATCGTATAGCGCAGTATGGTTCATCTTCGTTTATCAGTTAACATCAGAATAGATGGTTGTCAATAACCTGATTGTGCAGTTTTCCTCTCTCATTTTGGTATGCTATTCTTCAGATTCAACTTTAGGTGGTAGGGATTCGTCGCTCGACAAGAATGAGCGCTTGGTAAGAGGAATTGACTGATGACTAAATCGGAGCGAATTAAAGAGTTCTATAAAGTCCTCTACGAACACTACGGTCCTCAGGGATGGTGGCCGGCTAAGACAGAGCTTGAATGCATACTCGGCGCCATTCTCACCCAGAGCACTGCCTGGAAAAACGTGGAGAGAGCCGTCGATAACCTCAGGCGTGAGGGCTTGCTCTCCATAGAAAAATTGGCTTTGGTTCCTGTTCAAACGCTTGCCAGTCTCATCCGCCCATCCGGGTATTTCAATCAGAAGGCGATAAAGATTAAAAATTTTATAAATTTCATCGCGGAGAACTTCGACGGCAGCCTGGAAAAGATGTTTGAGGAGGATGGCCATAAATTGAGGGATAAACTACTCAAAATAAAAGGCGTCGGCCCGGAGACGGCGGATAGTATTCTGCTCTATGCGGCTAAAAAACCTATATTTGTCGTCGATGCTTATACCTATAGGATTCTATCCAGGCATGCCCTGATTCCGGAGGAGGCGGGCTATGATGAAATCCAGGAGCTTTTCATGGACTCCCTTCCGGAGGACAGCCAGTTATTCAACGAATATCATGCCCTACTGGTAAAGCTGGCAAAGGAGCACTGCAAAAAAAGCCCGGTATGCGAAGGCTGCCCTCTTCAGTACGACCCGCATACGGTTTAAGGGAATCTTAAGTGAACATATATAAACATACAATTGTTTGTGCTATATTCTTTAAAACTAGATACATTAGAGAGCGAAAATGATTAAAGAAATAAATTATATAGTTTGGCAGGAAGGGAAATATTATGTGTCTCAATGTCTGAATGTTGACGTATCATCATTTGGCGAGACGATTGACCAAGCCATAAATAATTTAAAAGAAGCAGTTGAATTATACCTTGAGGGAGAAAATATAGAGATTCCTGAAATTGGAAAAGTAATAGTAGGAAAAGAAAAAGTAAGTGCCTAGGTTATATTCTTCTAAAGAAATAGAGCGTGTACTAAACCGATTGGACTTCAAGCTCATTTCACAAAAAGGTTCACATGGGAAATTCAAAGGTAAAACTGGCCGGATAGTTATCCTGCCGATGAACAAGAAAGAAATACCACTGGGGACTTTCAAAAGCTTACTCAGACAGATTGGAATAAGCCACGAAGACTTCACGCAAATACTCGAGAAATAAACCTATGAGTACCCGGTAAATGCGTTCGGGTATGACAACATTGATAGTGAGGCTGAAACACTCAGCTACGATTAATAAACAGTGGGGAGTTTTGTACGGAACGCAGATCTGCGTTCCCTAGGAATTATCATATCGGAGACGTGCAGTGATATCGAAGACTGCACTGCACTCATATAGATATTGGGTATATACAGGTAGAGACGCATGGCCATGCGTCTCTACAAATTGAATTCATGATTGAAAAGTCCGAGAACGACTATACAACTAAGGTGTAGTATTGTAGGGATGGATGGTTACCGGTTAATGCAGATTCGCCTTGGCTGCTTCCACTACCGCCTTGAAGCTTTCGGAATCCCTTACCGCCATGTCGGCGAGGTTCTTCCGGTCAATTTCAATGCCCGATTTCTTAAGTGCACCCATGAACTGGCTATAGGAAAGACCGTACGGTCTCACCGCGGCATTGATCCTCACGATCCAAAGCCTTCTGAAATCGCGTTTGCGCTGGCGCCTATCCCTGTAGGCATAAGAAAGGGCACGAAGAACGGTCTCTTTCACCCTCCTCAGGTTTGTTCTTCTTCTTCCCCAATAGCCTTTTGCCAGTTTGAGTAGCCTTCTCCTTCTGTTTCTGGAAGCAACTCCTCTTTTAATTCTCATTGTTTTCTCCTCTAGTCTTGAATCGTCGTGTCCAAACCTAGCTGGTAATCGTGATCAAAGATAGGGTATATACCTTTTAATCCTTCTCGCCTGCTCTCCCTCCATGTAATCGCCTGAAAGAAGCCTTCTTTTTCTCTTCCTGCTTTTCTTCACGTTAAGATGGCTTTTCCCGCCGCTCCATCTCTTGATTTTTCCGGTAGCAGTGACCTTAAACCTTTTCGCCGCGCCTCTATTGGTCTTAACCTTAATTTTTGCCATTTGTTCTTTCCGCCTTTAAGCTTTTTTCTTCGGGGATATAACCGTTATAAGATTTTTCCCTTCAAATTTTGGCGGGGAGTCGATTGCTCCCACGTCGGATATCCTTGCTAATATCTTGTCGGCTAGCCCCTTGCCCAGTTCAGA
>DATMAT010000070.1 GCA_035559815.1 Thermodesulfobacteriota bacterium | reverse complement strand
ATGTGATTTGGACAGCATATGCAGAGTAAACAGACAAAAGAGGGGTAACCTGGTTTTGAAAAGGAGGTTTTATCTGTCTAAAAGCCTTGTTTTACGGGGATGGATTTCTTGATACCTGATTATTTTGGACAGCAGTGTTTTATTCTATTAATTTAGACTAGCTAAATGAAAGTTTTCTTCCCCCACACCTAAACTTCCGTTATAATGAACATCGGAAAATCACAATGAGTTCCCGCCCACAAACTATCTCCATCATTCCCATCCCTGGCATTCCGGAGATAAATCCGGGAGATGACCTTATTAATATAGTGACCGATGCTTTTTTCAAACAAGATATTTCCATAGTAAACGGAGACATAATAGTTTTTGCCCAGAAGATAATCTCAAAGGCAGAGGGCAGAATTGTTAAACTTAGCGAGATAACACCTTCTACATTTGCCATTAAATTTGCTAAAGAATGGAATAAAGACGCGCGCATGGTAGAAGTAGTGCTCTCCGAATCGAAAAGGATCGTCAAGATGGATAAGGGGAGATTAATAGCCGAGACGAAACACGGCATAATATGCGCAAACGCCGGCGTCGATGCGTCGAATGTATCGGGTGGAGATACAGTTACCATTCTACCAATTGACCCGGACCAATCGGCAAAAAAACTGGCGGAAGGGTTCAAAGAGAAACTGGGTGTAGAAGTAGCGGTTATAATCACAGACACAGTAGGAAGACCCTGGCGCGACGGGCTTACAGAGATTGCTATCGGATGCTGGGGAATGAAACCGTTAAAAGACTACCGAACGAAGCTCGATTTAAAGGGCTACGAACTCAAAGCCACTCTCATTGCCGTTGCCGACGAAATCGCCGGGGCCGCCGGGTTGGTCATGGGTAAAAACGATTCCGTCCCGGTGGTCGTAGTAAGAGGCTACGCATTCGAGAGAGGGGGCAAAGGGGCAGGGGAGCTCATCAGAAAACCCGATGACGACCTGTTCCGGTAGGTAACAGTGTATAATTGGGCAACTCTCCCAACTGCTATAGCCGAATACTCACCGCTTATGACATGCGGGAACAAACTATATCGGGTATCCATATTTTTTGTCATCCCCGAACATATTAATCGGGGATCCATTTTTTAAAACTGGATTCCCGCTTCCACGAAAATGACGACATGTGATATTGCCCTTCCCTGCGCACGCGGGGATAGGCTTCGCTGGAATGTTAACTGGTAGGTGTTTCGGTTCTCAGTTTTCGAGAGGATGAACCTGGAATAAATGAATCTTCAGATGTATTGATACCGTCAAGACCTAATTTATTTTAGAAACCGCATGATATCGTTAAGGTGGATAATAATGGCCGTTACCACAACCCAGAGAAATACACATATGAAGAGCCCTTTATCTTTGAGCAGGGCATCGGTCGGGTCGCCGTTTGCGTTCGTTTGCACCAGATACATATAGCGGAGAACCCCGTAGATAACAAAGGGCACCGTCACTATTATTCCTCTCAGGCCTCTATCCACCACATATATCGAATACGCCACGATGGCCGTAGTGGAAAATATGGCCAGGGTAGTGTCAAGAAAGTTCACCGTATATTTCGCCAGCACCTTCCGATGGGAGGTTGAGTTGTCAAATGACGCCAGCTCAAAACGCCTCTTGCCGAATGCCAGTAGCAGAGAAAGAAGAAAGGTTACCAAAAGAAGCCAGATGGAAATCTGCACCTTGGAGGCCACACCCCCCGCTTCAATCCTGAATACAAACCCGAGAGCTATACAAAATGCATCGACGATGAGGATATGTTGGAGAAAATAGGAGTAGGCAACGTCGAGTATCAGGTAAAGAGCTATTATCAGAATGAAATATTGGCCGAACTTCAAGGAAAGCCCGATAGATATGGCCAGGGTTATAAAAATCAGGAGATATGCCTGAGACTCGGTTACCCTTCCCGATGCTATGGGGCGATTTTTCTTCTGCGGATGGAGGCTGTCAGCCTCCTTGTCGAACAAGTCGTTAATTATATACCCAGCAGAGGAGGCAAAAGAAAAGGCAAAAAAAGCATGGATCATCTTTAAGAATACCTCATGATGGGTGAAGAGCACGCCGCCAAATAGAGGAGGGGCAAAAATCAACAGGTTTTTAACCCATTGAGCAGGTCTAATGAGATAAAAGAAATCCTTTAACGGAATATTCATTTGGGTTATCATTCTACAGTTTCCCAAGTATATTGCAACGAGACTCGTGTAGCTCAGGTATATTAACCTTATGCAAAATAGCCAAAAACGCCATTTCTATAAAATTGCCCATCGCGGTGCGAGTGCATACGAGCCTGAAAACACCCTTCGTTCTTTCCGGCGGGCACTGGATATGGGAGCCGATTTAATCGAGTTTGATATAAGGCTGTCTTCGGATGGACATTTGATAGTCATACATGATAAAAAGGTGGACAGGACAACCGATGGAACCGGCCTGGTAAGAGAAATGACGCTCGGTCAACTGAAGAAACTGGACGCTGGAAAGGGAGAGAAGATTCCCACCTTCGAGGAAGTAATTGATTTCGGTAAAGGGAAAACAAGGTTTGTAGTTGAGCTAAAAGAAGGAGGAACCGAGGAAAAGATTGTTAATCTAATAAGAGAAAATGACTTGTTTCAAGACGTGGTTATAGTCTCTTATCATAGCAAATTGGTTAAAAACGTAAAGGCGCTTGAACCTAGGGTATCCACCGGACTTATCTCTCTTCTCCCTTTTAATGCCGTGGGAAACGGAAAAGAATCCCTGGTGAATATTATCGCCCCGTTTCATTATCTGGTCACCAAGGGCCTTGTGGAAAGGGTTCACCGGAACGGCATGTTCCTTTTTACCTGGGTCGTTGACAATCAAAAAAGGGCGGAAAGGTTAAAGGAGATCGGGGTAGATGGAATTGTAACCAATAAACCCGATATAAAATAGTTTAAATAGACCTTTTGACCGGTTTCTTTGTTTTTTAGTTATTCGGAGTTAGAATAAAAAGCATGGGAATTCTGGATGAAGTCAAATCAGACTTTAATGCTGTATTCGAGAGAGACCCAGCCGCAAGAAGCTCCCTCGAAGTCATATTTGCCTACCCCGGTTTCCACGCCATAGTCCTTCACCGTATGTCCCACTGGCTATGGAATAACCATTTGGAATTTCTAGCAAGGGTGCTGTCTCATATTTCTCGCGCCCTTACCGGAATCGAGATTCATCCCGGGGCCAAGATCGGAAAGAGCTTTTTCATCGACCACGGCATGGGCGTGGTGATTGGAGAGACTTCCGAAATAGGAGATAACGTAACCATCTATCACGGGGTTACTCTGGGCGGAACCAGTTTTACCAGGGGAAAGAGGCATCCGACCATTGAAAACAACGTTACGATCGGAGCGGGGGCGAAGATTCTGGGCCCGTTAACTGTTGGGGCCAACAGCAAAGTAGGAGCTAATTCTGTGGTAATTACTGATGTCCCGCCTAACTCAACCGTGGTAGGTGTCCCAGGAAAGACTGCCTTGAGGGAAGTTTACCCCGGCCTTGAGCACAACAAGCTTCCCGACCCCGAAGAACGCGCTATCCAATCCCTGGCCGACCAGATGAAGGAACTAGAGAAGCGGATTAATTCTTTGGAGTCCGAGTTGGAAAAAACCAAACAAGAGAATAAAGTCCTCAAAGTGGTAAAGACAAAGTAATAATACGAAAATCGTAAAAAGATCCAGTATCACGGGTCATGATTCTCTTTGAAGTATGGTAAAACTCAATTAGTTACAAGCTTATCCATGAAGAGGCTACAAAACTCTTTCAATCTGTTAAAAGAACCCGCTCGTTCTGAGCCTGTCGAAGAACGTCTCTCATGGAGAATAAGAATACTTCATCCTTCGATAAACTCAGGATGAGCGGATGTAGTTATCCGCTAAATACTAAATACGACGTAACTGGAACATCGTTGGGACTGAATAGATATTCAGTAGGACCTGCAATTTAGGACTATATTAGAAACCTGCTAACTAGGTTATAACATTAACCAAAATGAAATCTCTTATTTAGACTATATTACATACCTGGCTTCGCTCGAAAATCTAAAAAACCATGAAAAAAATATATCTAGACTACAATGCAACAACTCCTGTCGACCCTCGGGTTTTTGAGGCAATGATTCCTTACCTCAAAGAGGAATATGGCAATCCTTCGAGCATTCATTCCTTCGGAAGTCGAGGTAAAGCCGCACTCGACAACTCCAGAGAACAGGTTGCAGAACTCCTCGGAGCTCGACCCAAGGAGATCGTTTTCACCTCCTGCGGAAGTGAAAGCAACAATTTCGCCATAAAGGGCGTGGCAATTGGTTTAAGGGAGAAAGGAAATCATTTAATCACCACCCAGGTAGAACACGCCTCGGTGATCGAAACCTTCCGATTCCTCGAAGACCAAGGGTTTAAAGTCACATACCTGAGCGTCGATAAAGATGGACTTATAAATTTAGATGAGCTTAGAGACGCCATAACCGACCAAACCATTCTGGTCTCCGTCATGTCTGCCAACAACGAAACCGGGGTAATCATGCCGATTAAAGAGATTGCCGAGATAGTTAAAGAGAAAGGAGTTATCCTCCACACCGACGCCGTTCAGGCAGCAGGAAAGATGGAGATAGATTTGAAGAATATCCCTGTTGACCTTCTTTCCATTTCCGGCCACAAGCTATACGGGCCGAAAGGCGTGGGTGCTACTTACATAGGAACCAATGTAGGAACACGCCATGGCCTGTTCCTAAAGCCAATAATCCACGGAGGCGGGCAGGAGAGAGGAAGACGTTCTGGAACAGAGAACGTGGCCGGGATTGTAGGACTGGGAAAAGCTTGCGAGATTGCAAAAGAAGAAGTCAGGAGTCAGGAGTCGGAATACCGAATAAAAAGCTTGAGAGATGAACTCTGCAGAGGAATCATGGAGAGGATAGATGGGGTTAAACTGAACGGCCATCCGGAAAAAAGGCTCTCCAATACACTCAACTTGAGTTTTGATGGAGCAGAGGGTGACTCGCTGGTAATGAATCTCGACCTCGAAGGAATTGCAGTGTCGACCGGTTCCGCCTGTTCCGAGGGAAACGTCGAGCCCTCGCATGTGCTCCTGGCTATGGGACTGACCAGGGAAGAAGCTGTTTCATCCCTCCGGTTCAGCCTGGGAAGATTTACGAAGAAGGAGGATGTAGATCGGGTAATAAATGTTTTGCCCAACATTGTGCAAAGAATAAGAACGATTCGTAGAGACGCCATTCATGGCGTCTCCTGAGAAACAATGTCTGACACAGGTTTATACAAAGGCAAATACCGTACCGAATCCACCCGATTAAAGGAATGGGATTATTCCTCTTTTGGTCATTATTTCGTGACGATTTGTACGAAAAATCGGGAATGTGTATTTGGTGAGATCGCAGTTGGGAAAATGGAATTATCTAAAATTGGAGAAATGGTCATGCAATATTGGCTAGAAATCCCTCGGCAATTTCATAATGTTAAATTAGATGAATTTGTGATTATGCCAAATCATGTTCATGGGATTGTAACAATTGAAAAACGAAATGATAAAGATGCAACTAATTGTAGAGACGGGATTAATCCCGTCTCTACAATTAGACAGAATCCAATGCTGTCAGAACGCTCGTTATTCAAGATAATTCGCTGGTTTAAAGGAAGATGCACCTATGAAATAATAGGATGCTAAAAATCCGTTTTTCCTGGCAATCAAGATTTCATGACCATGTAATCCGAGATGAAGAATCGCTACGAAAAATCAGGGAATATATACGTAATAATCCTCTTAAATGGGATTTTGATGAAGATAACCCCACTGTTTTTCTAAAGAAGAAAAAGAATCATCACGATACCTAGAACAAAATAGGGGGGGGTAAGCTAGCTGCAATCGACGGCCGTGTTGTGAAAAGATGAAATAAGGGAGTATGGGAGTGTGGGGGTATGGGCGTATGGAGGTGTGGGAGTATGAATGAATGGGGGAAAAGGAAATGAACCAATTTACACTGGTAATAGGAAATAAGAATTACTCATCCTGGTCGCTTCGCGCCTGGATAACACTAAGGAAACACCGGAGGCATGTCCAGGCCGAGAGACTCGTCAAACCCCATCATGACGTTCATATTCTGAATAGCCTGGCCGGAGGCGCCCTTTACCAGGTTGTCGAGGACGGAGATTACGACCGCAGTCTTGTTCCTTGGATTTGCCCTCATTCCGATATCGCAGAAGTTTGAGCCTCTGACATCATTCGTGGATGGATAGGTTTTTTCCGGTGTGATTCTAACGAATTTTTTGTCTTCATAGAAGCGGCCATACAAATGAAGAAGCTCTCCGGTTTTTATTTCCTCTTTCAGCCTCACGTAAATTGTCGAGAGTATTCCCCTGTCCATAGGAATTAGATGAGGGGTGAATGAAACTTTTACATCCAGCCCGGAATAGCTCGAAAGCACCTCCTCGATCTCCGGCGTATGGCGATGTTCTCCCACCTTATATGCCTTAACACCCTCGTTCACCTCGCAGAAATGAAGGCCGAGTTCTGGCGACCTCCCCGCTCCAGAGACGCCTGATTTTGAGTCTACAATAATTGAGTCCGCCTCTATCAATTTATTTTTTAGAAGAGGGGCCAGCCCAAGGATGGCCGATTCCGGATAGCATCCCGGATTGGCCACGAGCCTGGCTTTAGCAATCCTGGATTCAAAAAGCTCGGTGATCCCGTAGACCGCTTCATTTATAAGCTCCGGGCAATGGTGTTCCCCGTACCATTCCTTATAAACCGGGTAACTGAGCCGGAAATCCGCTCCCAGGTCTACAACCTTCTTTCCTCTCTCCACCAGTTCCTGAACCACTTTTGCCGAGGCTCCGTGAGGAAGGGCGGCAAACACGGCTTCGACCTCGTCAGGAATTAACCTTGTATCAAGAGGTTGAAGCTCTAGGTCATAAAAACCCCGAAGGTGGGGGAGCACTTCCCAGATCTTTTTTCCGGCATGTTTTTCCGCAGTTGCGTATACTACCTCAACTTTAGGATGAAGAAGAAGAAACCTTAGCAGGTCACTCCCGGTATAGCCGCTTGCCCCTAAAACCGCAACCCTTTTCTTTGACATGAGACCTCAAAAATATCTGGTAATTAGGCTAAATTCAAGTTTTAGATTGATATGTAATAGACCCTAAAACCTTGACTCCAAAGTTCAAAAGGGGTAATTTGTAATTAGACTTATCCCACTAAAGACAATCTTCCGGAGGAAAAAATGTCAATAAAGGTAGGTATTAACGGTTTTGGGAGAATAGGAAGACACGTTCTTAGAATCGGTCTTGGCAGAAAAAATATAGATTTTGTAGGCATTAACGATATTACCGATGCAAAAACGTTAGCTCATCTCTTTAAATACGACTCGATTTTCGGTCCATACAAAGGCGATGTTAAATCAGAAAACGGTCATATCCTGGTGGACGGGCGAACCATCCGGGTATTTTCCGAGAGGGACCCGAAAAAAATCCCCTGGGAAGATGTCGGTGCAAACGTGGTTGTGGAGGCAAGCGGGCTTTTCACCTCGAAAGAGGCCGCTTCATCCCACCTGAGAGGCAGTGTTAAGAAAGTGCTAATTACCGCACCTGCGAAAGGAGAAGTTGACCTCACCGCAGTGATAGGCGTTAACCACGACCGGTACGACCCGGCAAAACACCACGTCGTTTCCAATGCCTCTTGCACCACCAACTGCTTCGCCATGTTGGTCAAGGTACTTCATGAGAACTTCAAGATCAAGAGGGGTGAAATGTCCACGATTCATTCCTACACCAACGACCAGAGAATTCTGGACGCCCCGCATAAAGACCTGAGAAGGGCACGCGCAGCCGCTTTATCTATAATCCCGACCAGCACCGGAGCGGCTAAGGCAATTGAATTGATATTCCCGGAGTTGAAGGGCAAATTGAGCTCCGTGGCTTTAAGGGTGCCGACCGCCGATGTGTCGGTAGTGGATTTTAGCTGCGAGGTCGAAAAGAATACAAGCGTAGAGGAAATCAACGAGAAGTTTAAACAGGCTGCCGAGGGAGAACTCAAGGGTTACTTGAGATATACCGACGAGGAACTGGTCTCATCCGATTTCGTGGGCGACTCCCACTCAGCGGTCTTTGATTCATCCCTTACCTCGGTCGTAGGCGGCAACCTGGTCAAGGTCATAGGCTGGTACGACAACGAGTACGGATATTCCTCCAGGGTAGTCGACCTAATCGAACTCATAGGGAGATAAGAGTTCATGTCCAAAATGGTTATCTCAGACCTGCCCGACTCCGAATTTGAAGGAAGAAGGGTGTTTGTAAGGGTCGACTTTAATGTGCCGATCAGAGACGGAATAATAAGCGAAGATTACAGAATAAGAAGGGCAATCCCCACCATCGATTACCTCGTAGAAAAAGGGGCAAAGGTCGTGCTGGGCTCTCATCTGGGAAGACCCAAGGGAAGAGCGATACAGGACCTTTCTTTAAGGGCAGTCTCCTCACGAATCTCCGAGCTTCTGGGCAAACCGGTGAAATTCATCGGAAAGGTGATAGGAAGGGAAGTAAAAAGCGAGGTTGACGACCTGGAAGAAGGAGAGGTGATGCTCCTAGAGAATTTGAGATTTCATATCGAAGAAACCGAGAATGAATCTGAATTCTCCAAGCAGCTTGCGTCTTTAGCCGATATATACGTAAACGATGCGTTTGGGACATCCCACCGGAAACATGCCTCTACTTATGGTATGACTTCTCACTTTGATTTAAGGTTGGCCGGATTCTTGGTCAACAAGGAGTTGAAATTCCTGACTAAACTCAAAGAAAACCCAGAGCACCCTTTTATAGTAATCGTGGGAGGGGCAAAGATTAAGGACAAGATAAGCGCCCTTAAAAATCTTATCGAAAAAGCAGACAAGGTACTCATTGGGGGTGGAGTAGCCTACACCTTTCTCAAAGCAAAGGGGGTAAACGTAGGAAGCTCCCTTACAGAAGACGAGATGATAGATTGGGCCAAAGATGCGCTACAAAACTACCAGGAGAAGATCTATCTCCCTATAGACCATGTGGTTGCGGAAAGCATCGAAAAGCGGAAAACCCTCATGGTCGTGGACCAGGAGATTCCCGAAGAGTTTAAGGGGTTTGATATCGGGCCCAAGACTGTGGGCCGGTATATATCGCAGATTCAGGGGAACGGATTAATTTTCTGGAATGGCCCCATGGGGGTTTTTGAAGTAGCCGATTTCTCCGCAGGCACGACCCACGTTGCCCGCGCGGTCGCCCTGGCCACCTGGAGGGGAGCTACCACGGTGGCGGGCGGTGGCGAAACTATATCCGCACTCAGAAAATCCGAAGTTCTGGATTCAGAGATAGTGCACATCTCTACCGGCGGCGGGGCT
This sequence comes from Thermodesulfobacteriota bacterium, assembly GCA_035559815.1. NCBI lineage: Bacteria > Pseudomonadati > Thermodesulfobacteriota > Thermodesulfobacteriota bacterium. Next base: position 32,246 of record DATMAT010000070.1, on the reverse strand, counting down.
TTACTAGAATTTCTGGGCGGCGAAGAACTCCCCGGAATCTCGATATTAAATGATAAGAGAGAATAATAATTAACAAGCCACGAATTAACACATATGAGCACGAATGAAACCAAAATTCCAAATAATAAATCACAAATCTCAAACGATCTCGAAGTAATAAATTCAAAATCTTTTAATAGAGTAATGACAGTAAATTCAGTATTTGGAAATTAGAGTTTGTTTGTAGTTTGAAATTTGGTCAGTGACGCTTCTATCACATTAAACTTTGGTTAATCAGCAGTCGGCAAAAATAAAAAATAAGGGGGTAGAAAAAAATGGCACGAGTTAGAACTTCTTTCAAATCCGATACCGCCTCGATAGTCGAATTATTAAGAGACGAAGCCGATTATCTCTTGAGTCACGAGTGCAAGACCATTTCTAAAGAACAACTACATCTTCCCGGACCCTCCTTTATAGATGACATACTAATTCCCTCTGACCGTCCTACTGCCGTTTTAAGGAATATGCAACTGCTCTTCAACACCGGCCGTTTAGCCGGTACCGGCTATCTGTCGATCTTACCGGTGGACCAGGGAATAGAACACTCTGCCGGTGCTTCTTTTGCTCCAAACCCGATTTACTTCGACCCGGAAAACATCGTTAGACTGGCAATCGAGGGCGGATGCAATGCGGTGGCCTCAACACTTGGAGTTTTAGGCTCGGTATCTAGAAAGTACGCTCACAAAATTCCTTTCATCGTGAAGATCAACCACAACGAATTACTCACCTATCCCAACAAGTACGACCAGATTCTTTTCGCCAACGTCGACCAGGCCTTCCAGATGGGAGCAGTTTCAGTCGGTGCTACCATATACTTCGGCTCGGAGGAGAGCACCCGCCAGATTCAGGAGATAACGGAGGCCTTCCACTATGCTCATAGCCTAGGATTGGTCACCATACTTTGGGCTTACCTGAGAAACCCAGCCTTCAAGACAGATAAAGCGGATTACCATCTCTCTGCGGATTTGACCGGACAGGCGAATCATCTAAGCGCAACGATCGAGGCGGATATAATCAAACAGAAACAGGCCGTAAATAACGGAGGCTTCAAGGCGTTAAAATTCGGGAAAACGGATGAAAGGGTTTATACCGAACTCACCTCAGACCACCCAATAGATTTGACCCGCTACCAGGTGATAAATTGCTACATGGGCCGGGCCGGGTTGATAAATTCAGGCGGCGAATCTACAGGCCAGAGCGACCTTGCCGAAGCGGTGCGAACGGCGGTGATAAACAAAAGAGCCGGTGGAATGGGCTTGATTACAGGTAGGAAATCCTTCCAGAAACCGATGAAAGAGGGGATTGAGTTGCTTCACGCCGTCCAGGATGTCTATCTCAATAAAGACATTACCGTGGCGTGAAAATTTAAGTTTTTAGCAACTATGGATAGATAGCCGGCACTTTCTATTGACCATACGCTGTGGAATACCCACATTAATTGATGCAAAAGGTTAGAAAACCCATTCCGCCTCTACCTAATCGTTCTTAGGGAACGCATATATGCGTTCCCTATAGTTCCTATTACCTGAGCTGTGCTATTGTCTTAACTGGTTAAGTCTGGCTTGAATTAACAGTTGATTTAGGTTGCATAGCCATTACCCTATGCACGTCTAACCACTATGCGGAGTACTTTCTCATAAATTCCTCTGCTTTCAGAACCATTTCCTCAGAGCCAATAAAGATAGGTGTCCTTTGGTGTAACTCCTTAGGCTCGATATCCAGAATACGCCTGAATCCATCAGTGGCCCTGCCTCCGGCTTGCTCGACGATGAATGACATGGGATTACATTCGTATAAGAGTCTTAATTTTCCGCGGGGCGAATCCTTCGTGGCCGGATAAATAAAGATGCCCCCGCTTATCAGGTTCCGATGAATATCCGCCACCATCGAGCCTATGTACCTCAAGGAGTAGGGACGGTTAGTAGACTTATCTTCATGCTTGCAGTACCTGACGTATTCCTTAACCCCTTCTGGAAAGCTAACAAAGTTCCCCTGATTGATCGAATATATCTTTCCGGTTTTCGGTATTTGCATATTGGGGTGAGAAAGACAAAACTCACCGATTGATGGATCCAGTGTAAATCCATTAACTCCATGTCCAGTCGTATATACCAACATAGTGGACGAGCCATATACAACGTAGCCGGCCGCAACCTGCTCCGAGCCCTTTTGCAGGAAATCTTCTATAGTACAAGAACTGGACGGAGGAGAAATGCGCCGATAAATTGAAAAGATAGTGCCAACCGATACGTTGACATCGATATTCGAGGAACCATCTAACGGGTCTATAGCCACTACATATCTTGCGTCCTTAGATATTTCATTATCCACTGCTATGATATCTTTGTTTTCTTCAGAGGCGATGCCACAACACTCCCCGCCTAATTGTAGAGCGGCTATAAACCTCTTATTGGCAAAAACGTCTAGTTTTTTAACCTCCTCCCCCTGTATGTTCATGGTACCTGCCGTACCCAATATATCCACCAATCCCGCTTTATTCACCTCTCTATTGACGATTTTAGCCGCGAGTCCGATATCCCTCAAAAGTCGGGACAGTTCACCGGTGGCGTAAGGAAACTCCGTCTGTCTTTGAATAATGAATTCATCGAGGGTCAAAATACCGATCATAACCCTAATATTACCCAAAGTTTCAAGGCAAGGGAACTTCCTGGCAAAAGGTAAAACTGGAATAGCTTCTAACACCAGTTTGGTGGGCTAAACCCAGGGATGACATTCCCACCGGTTATGTAGCCACACCCTGCATTTGAGCGGTTTCTAGCTTCGTTTACGTAGCCAGGGCTCCCTCCTGTGTTGGTCCCCGGTTTAAGGTGAAAGGACGCCGTTTCTACGGCTTATAGTCAGTTTATTTCTTCTTTGTTTCCTTCTTCTCCGTGGTTTCATCTTTGAAAGTCTCTCTAATCCTCTCCGCTTCTTTGAATGCCGTTGTTAGCCCTTTTTCCTGGATTAGTTTCTTTACTCGAATTATCCCGTCACTAAAATCCTCAGGGACGGTTTCCTTAAGGGCAGTGAACGATTCTTCGATATAGGGAACCATGGTCGAATCTCTGAAGGGAGGCTCTTTTGGAGAGAAGAAAAAACCTACTGCTGAAACGAGTGAAAAAGCAATGACGATTCCTTTTATTGCCCCTACCATACCCCCGCATGCTCGGTTAAGCCAGCTCAGACTCAACGTCCCTATTATCCTGGTCAGCATCCAGCCCAGTATCTGGAATAATATATAGACGACCAGGCTTGTGGCTATGAACCCGGCTATGCTGGCCATAGGCTTGTTTTTCAGGAGGCCGTAACTAATGAATATATCCCCGGCTAAGTCGTAAAACATCACACCGGCTATTATTCCACCGATCAGTGCAACTACGGAAATTACCTCCCTGATCAATCCCCGCATGAAACCAAGGAGTGTAAACAATCCAATTATTATCAATATGGCAATGTCTAACCAGTTCATATCCTATGAATGAAGAACTTCGAAGCTAGACCCCCTCCCCGGTTCTTTGGTAACTTCAATTCTCACCGGGAATTTGTCCTTCAAGTCGTCGACGTGAGTAATCACCAGAATCTTATCAAAATCGTCCTTTATCGCATTTATCACCTGGATAAACTGGCCGAGCCCGTCCTTATCCTGAGTGCCAAAGCCCTCGTCTATCACCAGGGTTCTAAGCTGAGCACCAGAACGGTTGGCGATGAATTTGGAGATTGCTACCCTCAAGGCAAAGTCTATCCGGAAAGCTTCTCCCCCGGAATAAGTCTCGTAGCTTCTAGTACCCGATGAATCGGCTATTTTGATATCAAGTGTCTCCTTCTCCCCGCCCTTCTGGGTCGGCCTCAGCATCTCTAGGCTAAGAGTCATAGTTCCCTCGGTCAGTTTCGACAGGAGATTATTGGCCTCGACCTCAATCTCCGGTACCGCGTTTTCTATTATAAGCGCCTGTATGCCGTTTTTGCCAAAGGCCTTTTCAAGCTCCTGATAAACGGTCAAATCATAACCGAATTTCTCTATCTGTTTTAATACTTGTCCCCTTCTGTCCTCTAATTTTATGATTCTCTCAAGCTCACTGAAAACCCTGCTCTTCTCTTCCAGCACGGTATCCTTGTCTCTTTTATATCTGAAAATCTTCTCCTGAAAAGCGTTTCTCTTATCCTCAAGATCCCGGCTTTGGCTCACCACTTCCTCCAGGTCTTTTATTTCTTTCTCGATCCTCTGAATCCTCTCTCTATCCTCGTTTATCCTTTTTTGAATGCTATCCCTCTCCCTTTCCCGGTGAGTTAAGCTCACCTTAGCTTTGTTAAGGTTCTCTTTTTCCCTGGAGAATCTCTCCAGTTTGTGCAGGGTGCTCTTTATCTCTTTGTGTTTTTCCTCATCATACCCGACCTGGTCGATTTCTATCTTAATCTTGGCGAGCTTATCTTTGTGCTCAAGCGCATAAAGACCCTGGTCGATCAGTCTCGATTGATAGGCAATATCTTTTTGGGTATGGGCAAGCTCTTTCTCTATATCCCCCTTACTCCTTTGCGCCTCCTCCAGCAGCCGGTGCTCCACCTGAAAACTTCTGAGTGCTTCCAGCCTTCTCCTAAGCTCCTCATGCTCCGATTCTTTGTAGTCTAAGCCTTCCATCTGAAGCTTTAACTTTTTATACTCTTCTCGAAGTTCAAGAGCAAAATTTTCTTTTCCGAGAGTGTCCTTTAAATACTCAAGTTCCTTCCCTGCGGTCTCCAATTCTCCAAGGGCAGATTTCGAATCAGCCAGGGTTTTTTCCTTTTCCCCTAGCTCCTTGCTGAGAATGGATATGTCCATTAGCCCCGATTCAATCTGTTTTATCCGAGAAATGACCCCATTTTCCTCTTCCCCAAGACTGGAAAACTTCTCCAGCTCTTCCCTGAGAGCATTTTGAAGCTCGTTGATAGATCTCTCAAACTTTTCCATAAGCGCCTTTCTAGCCTCCTCCTCTAGAGGAGACTGGCAAAGAGGGCATTGCGCTTTTTCCGCCTCAGACCTGACGATTGCCAGCTTCTGTCTTTCCTCTTCCAGCTTTCTCTTTAATTCGGATTCTTTCCAGCTCGATTCCTTCTTGGATTCACCTATTTTCTTGAGCGTCTCCTTCAAGGCTTCTGCCTGGACTCGTATTCCCTCGTTGTCTCTAATTTTAGCCCTCAACCCCTCACACTCTATAGTTAGCCTTTCCACATCCCCCGCTCTTTGACGAAGATCCTTGATCCTTGATTCGACCTCTTTTATTTGCGCCTCGACCTGGAACCGGACTCTTTGAATTTCGTTCTCTAATTGGTTTGACCTGGTTTTGAGTTCATCAAATACTTGCTTCTTTCGTTCTAACTCCACCTGCCGGCTCTCTACCTCCAGGAATTTTTTGAATCCGTCTACAATCTCTTTCTCCCTCTTTATAAGCTCTCCGACCTGGTCGAGCCTTCTTTGAAGCTCCCGCTCCTTTCCCTTTAAAGAGCTTACCCTCTTCTCTATTTTGTATCTCTCCTCGGTGATGGCCCGCTCCAATTTCTCGCCTTCCCTTAGAAGTTTCGTATAAACCATCAGCTTCTCAGAATAAACCTTCTCCTTTTCTCTCGCTTTTTCCAACTGTTCATAACCCTCGAGGATATCACCCTCTTTAGCAATAACCTCTTTGTCCCTTTCAATCGCCGCCGTTATCTTATTTAGCTCCTGGTCAAGACTAATGCTATTCTCCTCGGTTTCCTTCCTGTCTCGAATTAGCCCATCGTAGATTTCCATCTTTGCGTTTATTGCTTCCAATTCCCTTATGAGCGCTTCATAGGACTTCTCGGCCGCCAGTAGCTCTCCGGTGAGTTCCTCCTCTTTGGTTTTGACCTCTTCCAGTTTTTTTAGTAATTCCTCTTTACGCCCAATTTCATACCCAATCTGGTTTTCCTCCCTCCGAAGAGACTCCTCTTCTACCCCTGATTTCAGGGCCAGCTCTCTGGCCTTCCGGGCAAGCCTTTCATATTTATCCAGTTCCAGGATACTTCCCAGGATTTCCTTTCTTTCCGCCGGGGTTCTCTTTGTGAACTCATCCGCCCTACCTTGGAGAATGAACGAAGAACAAATAAAAGAGTCATAGTCCATTTTTAGTACCTTCTCCACCTCGGTCCTCGCTTTATTATCCTGGGCAAGGGGCTTAAAACCCCCCAAACCGCGGTCGAATATCTGGAGTTGAAGAGAACCGGTGGACTGCGACCCTCTCCCTCTTTTTATCGACCGGAGAATACGGTAAAGATTTCCTTCAACCTCAAACTCGAATTCCACTCCGGACTCACTGGCGCCCCTTTTTATAACCTCATCCTTATTTTTTACCCGGCACTTTCCCCAAAGCGCCCAGGTCATAGCGTCGATAAGTGCGGATTTCCCGTGTCCATTCTTTCCGGAGAGGCAAGCTATGTTGAATTCCTTAAAATCGAGAGGGGGGACGGAATCGCCATAACTCAGGAAATTCTTCAAGGATAGTCTAACCGGAACCATAGTTTGAATACTTTACGAAATCTAATGATACATAAAGCCAGTTGGGAATTAAAGCGGAGACCCTCTGATAACGCCACTACTTTGACTTATACGGCTGGTTCAGATAACTTAAAATCAGATGAAACTATCTGAAATCATAGAAGTTATTGCCCCAGATTTAGAACAGGTGGAAAGAGAGCTCGAGGAGAACATAGGCTCTCTGGCTTCCCTGGTCAATGAAATGTCCAAATACATACTGGGAAGCGGAGGGAAGAGGCTTCGTCCCTCGGTTCTGCTACTCTCCAGCGGCGCCTGCGGCCTTCTCTACGGAAAAGAAAGAATCGCATCGGCTGTAGCCATTGAACTCATTCACACTGCCACTCTTCTTCACGATGACGTGGTGGACGATGCGCACATAAGGCGGGGCAAAGAGGCCTCAAACATCGTCTGGGGCAGCAAGCCCTCCGTACTAGTCGGGGATTTCATGCTCGCCCGCGCCCTCGGACTCATGGCATCCTGCGGTAGTTTAGAGATAATAAAAACAATAACCGACGCCGCGGCAAAGCTGGCTGAAGGACAGGTATTCGAGGTTATGGTCGCCAAGAATATGGTCGAGGTGTCCGAGGATGTTTGCTTCGACATAATAAAGAACAAGACCGCCTCGCTCATAGAGAGCTGCGGAAAAGTAGGAGCGATTCTGGCCGGTTCAAACGGAGAGACAAGGGAGGCCCTCGGAAACTATGGATTCAATCTAGGGATAGCCTTCCAGCTTACCGATGATGCACTCGACTATTCGGCCACCGCGGAGGAGTTCGGAAAAGAGATCGGCCAGGACTTGAACGAAGGAAAAATGACTCTACCCCTGGTGTACGCCCTTCGTCGAGCCTCCACTAGAGAGAAGTCTAGGATTATCGATATCCTAAGGAATGATGGATTCAGGAAAGAGGAGTTCGAATTCATCATGGGTGTAGTAGAAAAATACAACGGGGTTCAGCAGACAAAAAAATTGGCAAAGGAATTTGCAGACAAGGCTAAGTATGCCATCTCCTCCCTTCCGGACAACAAATGCAAAGAATCCCTCGGTTCACTGGCCGATTATGTAGCAGAAAGAAAAAAGTAAATTCGCTTTCAGACCGGCATTCTTCGACCTAGAGGAAAAGCGAGATGTCCATAAAAAAGAGTGATTGGGAAAAAAGGATGAATAAAAACCTGAGGGAGAGAAAAAACAAATTCACCACCCCGTCCGGTTTAACCCTTGAAAGACTCTACACACCCGAGGATGTTGAGAAAGTAAGCTATGAAAATGATATCGGCTACCCCGGCGAATATCCCTTTACCCGCGGCGTCCAGCCCACCATGTACCGCGGGAGATTCTGGACCATGCGTCAATACGCTGGGTTCGGCACTGCGGAGGAGACCAACAAGAGATTCAAATATCTACTGGAACAAGGGCAAACCGGGCTTAGCGTCGCTTTTGACCTTCCAACCCAGATGGGATACGACTCAGACCAGCCGATGAGCAAGGGTGAGGTAGGAAGGGTTGGCGTAGCTATAGATTCCCTCGAGGATATGGAGATTCTGTTCGACGGAATCCCGCTAGGAGAGGTAAGCACTTCCATGACCATAAACGCCACGGCTTCTATGCTCCTGGCTATGTACATGGTAGCAGCGGAAAAACAGGGGGTGAGCTCGGATAGAATCCAGGGAACCGTCCAGAACGACCTGCTCAAAGAATTTATCGCCCGGGGGACATACATATTTCCCCCCGAGCCGTCGGTAAAGATCACCGTTGATATCATGGAATACTGCCGCAATTCCATTCCCAAGTGGAATCCAATCAGCGTAAGCGGCTACCATATGAGGGAAGCAGGCTCCACCGCCGTCCAGGAGGTTGCATTTACCCTAGCCGACGCAATAGTGTATTTACAGAATGCAAGGGCAAGAGGACTAGACGTCGAGAAAATAGCGGAGAGGGTCTCCTTCTTCTTTGCCGTTCATAATAACTTTCTGGAAGAGGTGGCAAAGTTCCGTGCAGCCAGAAGGCTATGGGCGAGAATTATGAAGGAAAGGTTCGGGGCCAAAGATGACCGGGCCTGTATGCTCCGGTTCCATTCTCAGACCTCCGGTGTTACCCTAACCGCACAACAGCCAAGAAACAACATCATGAGGGTAACTATACAAGCACTCGCTGCGGTACTGGGCGGGACGCAGTCACTTCACACCAACTCTTTTGACGAGGCCCTGGCACTGCCGTCTGAAGAGGCCGCTACCATCGCCCTCCGCACACAACAGGTGATCGCATACGAAAGCGGTGCAGGAGACACGATAGACCCGCTGGGCGGTTCCTATGCCGTCGAAGCCCTAACCAACAAGATAGAGGAGGAAGCGGTTAAATATATAGAAGACATAGATAGAAGGGGGGGGATGATAAAGTGTATCGAGGACGGCTACATCAACCAGGAAATCGAGGATGCTTCCTACCGCTATCAGCTTGAAGTTGAAAACAAAGAACGCATTATCGTCGGGGTGAATGAATTCACGAACAACGATGGAGAGCCTGTCGAAATTCTCAAAATTAACCCGGAGATCGAAACCATCAAAAGAGAAAGGCTCAAAGAGCTTAGAAATAAGAGAGACAACCATAGAGTGAACTCGGACCTGAAGAGGCTGGAAGAAGCGGCAAGAGCCGGTGAGAACCTAATGCCCTTCATAGTGGAGGCGGTAAGGGATTATGCTACCATAGGCGAGATGGCCAGGGCATTGGAGAGGGTATACGAAAGGTTTGGAAGAAGAAACAAGGCCGCGGTCGGATAATCACAGGGGTGACCCGGCCGTTCGTCCATATTATTTCATGCTAAGCATCATCACTATAGCGTCTTCTCCGGTATCACTGTAGTATCCTCGTCTTATACCTATGGGTTTAAAACCCAATTTTTCGTATAGTTTTTGCGCCCCGGTGTTAGTGTGCCTGACCTCCAATATGGCGTACTTTGCCCCCTTCTCTGAAAAATGGTCAAGGCACTCCCTCATCAGGCTGTCGCCTATGCCCATCCTCCTAAAATCTGGATGAACGGCGACGTTAAGTATGTGTCCCTCATCATGTATCATCCATCCAATTATATACCCAGCAACCACACCGCCAATCCTGGAAACGCACTTAAAAGAACGCTTGGATTTTAGCTCCATCTCAAATATCTGCCGGGGCCACGGTGTGGGAAAGCATAATTGCTCTATTGCCATAACCTCATCGAGGTCTTCTGGTCTCATATCATGCAGCATTGGCTTTGGAAGTCTCATAATTTGGAAAGATTTTACAGCGCCACCGAAATCATGGCAAATTGATTTACCAGCATAGGCAACATTCCTTGACACCCCGTATACTCATGGTAACCTTCAAAAAACTATTCATTATTGAAAATAAATTTCAATTTCCCTTTTGCTTTCAGGAACACTGCCGAAATAAGATGCATGTATGTTTTAATAGCTTATTAACCAGGCCTCGCCGACACGACAGTACTCGCTCCCTTGTCCTCCTGAGTATACTGACGACGATTCTTCTCCTTATTCTCCCTGGCATCCCTTCTCACGCATCGGAAGAAGCAAAAAGAATACTCTCTCTTGTGGACTACATTGGCGGAGACTACAAGAACGCTGTCCGGGACGGAATCACCACCAGTGAGGAAGAATACGCCGAGATGCTCGATTTCTCCTCCGAGGCCCTCAATCTTTTCGGAGACCTAAAGTCCTCTGGCGGGGATAAAGCGGGGATTGAATCGAACCTGGTCGAGCTTAGGCGAAAGATTGAGAACAAGTCCTCGGTCAACGAGGTTGAATCTATCTCCAAAGAAATAAAAGCTAGCCTTATATCCGCCTACGGGATAATAACCTATCCCAAGAGTCATCCGTCATTCCAGGTAGGAAAGGATTTATACGAGGGGAACTGTGCCCAGTGCCATGGAGTTTTAGGCGCAGGAAATGGACCTATGGCCTCTAACCTTACCCCTCCTCCCACAAACTTTACCGACGGCGGTACTACCGGAGGGCTTTCTCCATTCAAGGTGTATAACACCATGAGCTTTGGCATAGAGGGAACGGCTATGCCCTCATTCCCGAAATTATCAGAGGACGAAAAGTGGAACATAGCTTTCTACGTGCTTTCGCTCAGCTTCGACCAGAACGCAAGCGAGGAAGGAAAAAAAATACTAAGGGCAACTGATGTGCCAGGGGATATAAATAACTTAAAAGACCTTGCTACACTATCCAATCAGGAAATAATGAACCAAATAAGCCCTTATTTAGAAGATAACGATATATCAAAGGTCGTAGCTTTCCTGAGACGAGGAACGATTGAAACCGAAATCGAAAGAGAGAATCCATTAGCAGTAACTACCAATTTACTAAGAGAGTCAGAGGCGCTCTACGATGAAGGAAAAAGCAAAGATGCATACACAAAAGCGCTCGACGCTTACCTAGAAGGGTTCGAGAGAGTGGAATCAAAGCTGGCGCTTAAGGATAGCAAGCTCACCAGCGAAATCGAAGCAAAATTTACCGAACTAAGGGGAGCAATTAAGGCTGAAAGCGAATCCGAAGAAGTAAAAGCGATTTATGGAGAAATAAATAACAACCTTAACCGGGCCGCTCTTATTCTCGAAAACGGAAAGCCCATCGGTAAGGCCTTTTCGTTCGTAAATTCATTCTCCATCATCGTGCGCGAGGGTTTGGAGGCGGTCTTGATAGTAGCTGCGGTGATAGCCTTCCTTACCGCAACCGGCGCCGGAAGTGCCATCAAATACGTTCACCTCGGGTGGATACTGGCAATCGTCGCCGGCCTCATCACCTGGGTCCTGGCCCAGACGGTCATATCCATAAGCGGGGCACAAAGGGAGATCATCGAGGGTGTAACATCCCTAATTGCCGCAGTGGTGCTTTTTTACGTTAGTTACTGGCTCATCACCAAGATCGAGGTCAAAAAATGGAAGGAGTATATCCAGGGCAAGGTAAAGAAGGCTCTCACCAAGAAGAACGTTTTTGCACTGGCCAGCGTCTCCTTTTTCGCCGTGTATAGAGAGGCTTTCGAGACAGTGCTGTTTTATCAAGCGCTATGGCTGCAGGCCGAGAACTCCCAAGGTGCAGTAATATGGGGGTTTATTGCCGGTCTGGTTTTGCTCCTGGGTCTGGTGGTGGTGATCTTTAAACTCGGTCTCCGCATCCCCCTAAAATACTTTTTCAGCATAACCAGCTTTTTCCTTTATTTTCTTTCTTTCGTGCTAATGGGCAAGGGCATAAGGGAATTTCAGGAGGCAGGCCTGGTGGGGATAACCCCGCTTGATTTTATCCCACAGATAGACCTTCTTGGAATTTACCCCACGCTAGAGACAACCATACCCCAGGGGATACTGCTTCTGGCGTTTATCGCGGCTATTCTGTGGACGAGCTTAATAAAGCAGGAGAGAGAGAAAAAGGAAATTGCTGTCAGTGTGTCCCGCATAGCGGACGATATGAAATCCATGCATGAGGCTTTCGAGCACATAAAAGGACATATTATAGAGTGGAAAAGATGCGAGGAGATAAACCTCGAGGCCGAGGAGTTAGACCGGCAGATTCAGGACGTAATCAGATACGTAGACGAGTTGGAAAACAAGCTGGGAGACTTTTACGATACGGTCTCCAAAAACAGCGAGAAAGAAGATAAGCCCCCGGTAATGGACAAGAAACCCCTTATTAATTGAGAGAAGGTTAATGCCTTTCTCACCTTGTTTAGCCACCCTTAAACATTTATTATTAATAATCTAAATCTCAATTTGAGTTTTACAGAGCAAGAGATTCCTCCCCCCTTGTGGGGGAGGATTAAGGTGGGGGTCAGGACAGGCTTCCCCCGCATAGGGGGGGTGGGAATTACAGTGTTCATATATTCGAACTGCCGTTATCAAAAGATCCAAGTAGATATTATTTACTATTGAGTAATAACAGACACATGAAAAAAAAAGCGGTTGTCATTGCCTCGGGTGGAGTAGATAGTTCAACCCTGCTTTACAAAGCAGTCAAAGAGAACTACGAAGTGTATGCACTCACGTTTATTTACGGACAAAAGCATGAAAGGGAAATCGACTCCGCCAAGAAAATTTGCAGAGGGATTGATATCCCCCACAAGGTCATAGACCTCTCTGCACTAAAAGAAATTCTATCCGGCTCCGCCCTGACCGATTCTAAAATAGAGGTCCCGGAAGTCCCGGAGACGGCAGAACATTATGAAACTTTGAAGACAACCATAGTGCCAAACAGAAACTCAATCTTTCTATCCATAGCCATAGGCTATGCAGTGAGTATCAACGCAGAACAAGTTTTCTTCGGAGCGCATCACTCGGATAGGGGAGTATATCCTGACTGCAGGGGTGAATTTGTAGAAGCATTTGAGAGAGCAGAACAACTCGGCAACGACAACCCGCATTTGGTTATTTCTGCTCCTTTCGTGGACCTGGATAAATCGCAAATAGTCAAATTGGGGGCAGAGCTGGGCGTTCCATACGGGGATACCTGGTCTTGCTACAAAGGAAGGGAAATACACTGCGGCGTCTGCAGTTCCTGCCGGGAGAGAAAAAGGGCTTTTCAGGGGGCAGGCGTTTTAGACCCAACGGAGTACGAAAGTTGACTTGAATAGGCTTATTAAAAGCAGATCACCATAAATAACCAAAAGTAGGAGTTCAACATGTTGAACTCCTGCAAAGTTAGGAGAATTTTATCATGTAGGGACACGGCATGCCGTGTCCTACCAAGATAGAACAACAGAGATGAAAATAAGCGAGATATTCTTTTCCATACAGGGTGAAGGCGTCGAGATCGGGCTACCCACTATCTTTGTCCGCCTATTCGCCTGCGACCTCCGGTGTACATGGTGCGATTCGATGTATGCCGTCGAGGGCAGGGATTTCAAAGACATGACCATAGATGAGGTAAAAGGCGAGATAGAGAAATTCGAATGTAAAAGGGTTTGTATCACCGGCGGCGAGCCGCTTATCCAAAGAAAAGAGGTGGAGGCTCTGGCCAAAGATTTAATAGGAGATGGGTACTCGATAGTGCTCGAGACCAGCGGCCATAAAGACCCTCCTCCGGTTTTCTGGACCGAAAGCTGCCGGATAAGCATGGACTGTAAATGTCCCAGCTCGGGAATGCAGAAAAAGATGGAACTTCCCCTTTTTGAGAAACTTCGTCCCCAGGATCAACTTAAATTCGTTATTGAAGACGAAGTGGACTATGAATACGCAAAGGAAATTCTAGGCAGATATCAAATAAATGCAAACATAATCTTTCAACCGGTCTATGGAACGAACCTTAAATGGCTGACGGAGCGGGTGCTAGAAGACGGATTAGAAAAGGTAAGGGTTCTTCCCCAGCTTCACAAGATTATCTGGGGTGAAATAAGAGGAGTTTAAGATGAGCTTACTTCACCGGGTTATGGAATCGATTAAACCGCTTGATCCCCGATACATCGCCCATGCTTCCGCACGCCTGGATAACCTCACCAAGCCAAAAGGAAGCCTGGGAGCACTGGAGGAGTTTGCAAAGCGTGTCGTCGCTATTACCGAGGACACAAAACCGAGCTTGGATAAAAAAGCAGTATTCGTCCTGGCCTGCGACCACGGAGTGGCAGAGGAAGGAGTCTCAGCCTATCCCAGAAAAGTAACAAAGGAGATGGTATATAACTTTCTTAGCGGAGGCGCCGGTATAAACGCTCTGGCCAGGCACGCCGGGGTGGACGTCTTTGTGGTAGATATGGGAGTGGATTGGTACTTCGAGAAAACAGACGGCCTGATAACCAGGAAGATAAACAACGGTACAAGAAACCTGGCCAGGGAGCCGGCAATGACGATGGGCGAAGCAATAATGTCTATTGAATTGGGAATAGGGCTGGTCATTGATGCCGTCGAGAAAAAATACAATTTTCTCGCCGCCGGAGATATGGGGATAGGAAATACAACCCCATCTGCGGCGGTCATCTGCGCTTTAACCGGGCTCGACCCAGAAGAAGTAGTAGGATACGGCACGGGCATAAACGATGAAACCTGGAAACACAAAGTAGAGGTAGTAAAAAAGGCGCTGGCATTATACAACTCCGACCCTGATTTCCCAGTCGATATTTTGGCCAAGGTGGGAGGGTTTGAAATCGGCGGAATTGCTGGGGTAATCCTCGGCGGAGCTTCAAAGAGAGTCCCGGTTGTGGTTGACGGGTTTGTAGCAACTGCAGGTGCTACCGTGGCCATTACCCTTTGCCCTGAAGTAAAAAATTATATTTTCTTCTCCCATAAAAGCGCCGAGGGGGGGCACGGCCTCATACTACAAAAGCTCGGGGTAGAACCCATACTCGACCTCAACATGCGCCTCGGAGAAGGCACCGGCGCCGTGCTCGGAATGTTCATAATCGAAGCCGGGGTAAAGGCCTATAACGAAATGGCTACGTTTGAGGAGGCAGGGGTATCGAGAAACAAACCCAAATAATATTTAGCCACGAATAAACACATATTTGCACGAATAATAAGATGTAAGATGCACGATGTAGGATTGGAGAAATTTTTACTTGCATCCCGCTTTTTAGTAGAGTTGATTCGTTTTAATTAGTGGCTTAACTCTACTTGACTCTGAGTGGTAGGCCCGAAATCAACAAATACACTTCATCGCATATTTTCGCTACCGCTTGATTCAGGCTTCCCAGTTCTGATTGATAGCGCCTTGAGATCTCATCCGCAGGAATAATCCCCCAGCCTACTTCGTTAGTTACAACTATTGCCTTACCGTCGAAGTTATTCAATGCCTCGATAAAACTATCCGTCTCTCGTAATTTTTCCTCTTCCTTTAATTCAAAGAAGAGATTAGAGAGCCAGAGGGTAAGGCAATCTATGACCGCTGTTGAATGTCTTACTTCACTGAGGGCATTTCCGAGATGAATTGGAGCTTCTATCGTCCTAAAATCACTCCCCCGTTCTTCTTTGTGCTTTTCTATCTTTTTCTCCATACCCTCATCAATCGGGCGCGCCGTGGCGATGAAGATTTTCTCTCCATTTCCCGTCTCTCTGGCAAGTTTAAGGGCAACCCGGCTCTTCCCGCTCTTTATCCCGCCCGTGATCAGAATCTTTTTTCCCAAGACAAAATCTCCTCATCGAGAATTCTCTTCGACTCAAAAAAATCCTCTACTCCAAAAACCTCAAGCGTAAGTAAGCCGTCGAAATTTGAAGAAAGGATTTTATTGACGACCGACCTTACAAAGCCCCTCTCCGCTCTCTGAATCCCGGTGTGTCCATCCCCGTCTATCTCCGGGCCATAGAAATGAATCATCCTTATAGTGTTGAAGTTGTTATCAAGAATTTCCTCCCAATCATCCGAGCATTTGAGGGCATGGCTTATGTCTAGACAAAGCTTGAACTCAAATTCCTCCACTATCGGAAGTATGTGTTTGATTGGATAACTCAAATTCTCTATACAGATGTCTCTATTTCCAAACTGGATAAAGAGCTCGGAAAGAGACCTCACCGTTCTCAAAACCCACATCTCCTCGGATTCCACTTCCCTCCTGGGGAGATGAACAATATAGCCGGTCGGATTCAAAGGAGCGGTCAGCTTCATTATGTCCGCCATTCGATTCAGGGAAAAGTTTCTAAAATCACCGTCTTTAGAGCATATATCCAAGTCTATGGGAAGATGGACCGTGTAGGTAATTCCCGATTGGCCAGAGAGCTTCTTCAAGGTATTTATGTCTTCCGCGCTTGGAAGATTAGAGTAGTCCTTCCCTTCAAAAAGAACAAGCTCGACGTCGTCAACAAGATTTACCAGTTTCCTGACATTAGGAATTATTTCATCAGGGTATATGTATGAAGTAGTGCCTATTTTCATCATGAATATTGTTTAGCCACGAATGAACACAGATTCACACGAATAAAATAATCCATGATAGATGATCTATTTTTTGAATCATCCTGCATCTTGCCTCCTGCATCATATATCTCGCTCATGTTAATTTATCCCAATTTTGCGGCTGAATTATGACCCGATTACGACTCCTACTACCACAAACCCGAATACCTCCGAAAGTTCGATTATCGCGCCAAAGACATCGCCGGTTACCCCGCCGAATGCACGAATGAAATACCGCACGAGTAGAAAGCTGAAAATCGAAACCACGATAAAAATAGCAAATCCCTTAAATCCGAAGAGCAGAAAAGAAATTACCAGGGCGGTCAGTCCGCTTATTAAAAACGCTTTCCCGGTCGAGTAAACGCTGAAAACATATCCAAGTCCCTTGGCCGAGGCCGGTGCGCGTTCTCTTGCCACGATCGAGGAAGTCCACCTGGCCAGAGCCGGAATGAGTATAAGGCTTTTACTTCTAAATTCATCGGGAAGAGCATATAAGGCCACAATCTTTCCCACAATCACTATGACCAAGGCCGATGCGCCGAATGCACCGATCGTCTTTCCTTTCATCACCTCAAGCGCTTTTTCCCTGTCCCGTCCGGCAAAGTGAAGAGCATCGAAGCAGTCGGCGACGCCGTCCAGGTGAAGCCCGCGGGTAAATACCGCCAGGACTATGACGGCAAACAGCGAGCGGATCAAGCTAGAGACAACAAAATCCCTCAGAAGAAACTCGACTAGGGCGCAAACCCCACCCAATAAAACCCCCACCAAAGGGAAGAACATAATCGAGTTTGCAATATCGTCTCTTTCTAATCTTTCATTGGATTTTCCAATTTTTATAACCGTAAGGAACTCGATTGTGGCTTTTAGTTTTTTAGATATCATAGAAACCCATTCTGTTCGCGGTGCACTATTTTAACCAAAATATAAAGCTATCAAAATTAATGACTTCGAGGAATAAGAATCACAGTACAATCCAGAATGTAGAATAGCATGATCATACAACCTATGGTGTTATTACGAGGAGTCCCTCGACTCCCTAGCATAGACTCTGACAAAAAGGGATTATTCTCGAAACCTAAGATTTCTCACCTTAGACAAGCTCAGGGTCGAAATGACAGGAGAAGTGGACGAAACGGCGTTATCATACTTGTCATTCCGAACCCTTCGATTCCTCAGGGTAAACTCTGTGAGGAATCTAAACACATTGCTTCGTTGCGTTATAAGGTAGCTATCAAGCCTGTCCTGAGCAGAGCATGCCCTGAGTCATGACGAAGGGTCAAAGGAAGGGGAAATTCAGGGAACCTTAACACTGGCAATTGACAGTTTAAACCCAGCAGAAAGCAAGATTTCTATGGTCAGAGTTATGACATTCAACAAACTTGCTTACTCTTATAAAATCTGAATAAATGTTATCGCTGTGATAATCGAGACGGAGGACCGGTTTGAAAGAAGAAGGAGAACCGCCGGGCTTTTCCTTGCCCCGGCCATATTCTTAATAATATACTTTCTTCCCCTGCCCTCGCTTAGCCCCCAGGCGCACATTCTTTCGAGTATCGTGGCTTTTACCATAATTTGTTGGATAACGGAGTGTATCCCCATTCCGGTCGCTGCGCTGCTCGGACCGACTCTAGCCGTCGCCTTTCAAGTAGACTCGGCAAAAGCCGTCTATGCGCCTTTTGCCGACCCGATTGTGATTCTACTCCTTGGCAGTTTCATCATTGCAAAAGCCATGTCTTACCAAGGTTTGGATAGACGTCTTGCCTTTGAGATTCTATCCATAAAAGGCGTCTCCCGCACTAGCACAACAGTTTCGTTCGGAGTGGGCATAGTAGTAGTTCTCCTTTCCATGTGGATAAGCAACTCCGCCGCAACCGCGATGATGTTTCCCATAACCCTGGGAATCCTTGGCGCCCTTAGCTCAATCCTAGCACAGACGGGAGAGCCGGGCATTAAAGACCAGAGATACGCAACCGGCCTTATGTTGATTATTGCCTACGCCGCTTCGATAGGGGGGATCAGCACCCCGGTTGGCACTCCCCCTAACTTGATAACCTTGGGAATGCTCGAAGAAATCGAGGGAATAAAAATAGATTTTCTTAAATGGATGGCGGTAGGCATTCCCATTACCCTCGTGATGTTTCTTTTGGTCTGGCTGTACATGTCCATTGTTTGCCCTTCGTCAGTCAAAGAGTTAAAGGGATTCTATTCCTTCATCTCCAACCAGAAGAAACAGCTCGGAAATTGGAAACGGGGAGAGATAAACGTTCTCATTGCCTTCGGGCTGGCCGTAGTCCTGTGGATAGCCCCCGGTATCATAAGCATTATTTCAGGCCCGGACTCATTGACTTATAAAACATACGATAAAAGCCTCCCCGAACCCGTTGTAGCGCTCATCGCCGCTTCCATGCTCTTTATGCTCCCTACAAACTGGAAGAGGCGGGAGTTCACGCTGACCTTTAAAAAGGCAACTGAAATAGACTGGGGGACTCTTCTTCTCTTCGGCGGCGGGCTCTCTCTGGGCTCTATGATGTTTAAAACGGGGCTGGCCGAGGCTATAGGGAAATATCTGGTGAACCTTACCGGTGCAGATTCCCTGGTCTCCATAACCGCATTGGGTCTTTTTATGGCCATCACACTCTCCGAGACCACCTCAAACACGGCAACCGCTAACATGCTCCTTCCACTCATAATCGCTGTCTCCGTCTCGGCGGGAATAAGCCCTCTTCCGCCGGCCATAGCGGTAGGGATTGGAGCAAGCTTTGGATTCATGCTTCCGGTCTCTACGCCCCCAAATGCTATAGTTTACGGGTCTGGACTCATCCCGATGACTAAAATGGTTAAATACGGACTGGTGGTCGATATCGTCGGTTACTTCGTTATCCTGGCTGGCGTGTTAATCTTATGCCCGCTTGTTGGTTTAGAATAGGGCTCAATTCTGCCCAAATCGTATAAGTTCAAATGGCCTAACAACGGGAGAATTAAACAGTCACCCACTCTCCAAAGGGAACACACCCCGACTCTCCGAGTCACCCCTCTGTAGAGGGGATTTTTCTTTCAAGTCCCCTCTCCAGAGGGGAATTTAGGGGTGTGTCATGCTAGAGATAGAGATCGACGGAGTCAGCCATGATTTTGAGGAGGTATATATAAAAGATATGGCGAGAGAGCAAAGACTGGAAAGCCTTGGGGTTCACTTCTTGTGGTTTGATAATAAAGAAGTTAAAAAAGATGTAAACAGCGTTCTCCAATCCATGGAAAGCTGGATTTTGTAGTATGAGAAGAAGTACGGAAGGTAAGACACACCCCGGCTCTTCGAGCCACCCCTCTCAAGAGGGGATTTGTAGTAGAAAAAAAATCTCTCTTAAGCCAGCAGCTTCCTTTCGGTCATCAAGGACAGGAAAGCCTCCACTACCTGTGGGTCGTACTTTGTTCCGCTGCCCTTAATAATTTCCGAGATAGACTCTTCTAATGAAAGAACGGGACGATAGGGACGGTCGCTGTGCATGGCATGGAATGCGTCTACTACGGCGATGATCCTCGCTTCCAAAGGTATGGAGTCTCCCACTAGCCCAAAGGGATAACCATGTCCGTTAATCCACTCGTGATGATATAGTACGGCGGGAAGGACGTCCCGGAGAATAGGGAACTGCTGAATCAATCTCGCCACTATAAGCGGGTGGTATTTGATTATCTCAAATTCGTCCGGCGTAAGCTTCGAGTTTTTATTCAGTATTCCTTCCGGTATGGCTATCATACCGATATCGTAAAGTATCGCTCCAAATCTTAGACTCTTAACCCGGTTGTCGGACAGCTTGAGTTTTTTCCCTAATTGCACCGCATGTTTTGATACTGCCATGGAGTGTTTATAAATGTACGGGTCCTTTGTGATTAAATGAGAGGAGGTAATTTGCTCCGCTGCAAATTCTTTTAGTTTGATTTTGATATCCTCGATAACCTTGGAATCGGCCATGCGGTAGAAGAGGTCGTCATATTCACTTTTCCGGTCGCCACCCTCGTATAGCAGAACCTGGTTTTTTCCGCTTTCCTTGGACAGATATAAGGCCTTATCGGCCTGTCTTACCGCTTCGTCGACGCTTATATTCTCGTCGGGCTCTATCCCGGTAATTCCCCCGCTTAGCGTTATTCGAGGACTACGGCTATCCGAAACCTCCTTCAGGATTCGCTGAATTGCCGAATGGGTCTCTTTCTTATCCGCCTTTATGATGACGGCAAATTCATCCCCGCCCAAGCGAAACATCTTATCCTCTTCCCTGAGCAGGTCCCTAAACTTAGACGTCACCTGCTTCAGAATCATGTCTCCAAAGGCATGACCGTAGGAATCATTAATGTGCTTAAATTCGTCTATATCAAACACCGCCAGGCTGACCGGGGAATTTTTTCTCCGCCCTTCCGATATGTCTTGGGATAAGAACTGATAGAAGGCGCGGCGATTGAAGACGCCGGTGAGCGGGTCTATGAGAGAAAGCCTTTCTATATTTTCCTTCTCCGCCCTTTCTTTTTCCTCACGCTCCCAGAGGGACGAGAGCAGGCTGGATATCAAACGAACATGAGAAAAATCGCTATCCTCATTAGAGAGAGGGTCGTATTTCGAAAAGTTGATGAACAAGATTGGTTTCTCATTATGCAGTACCGGCAATGTAAAATTAAAGTCCGGCTTGTCGGGGCCTTCATCCCCTACCAGATTCTCATGTGGCAGGATTCTAATGTTCTTGAGGATAAGGTTAAGGTCTTTCCCCAATTTCAAAGCGCTTTCACCGATGCTATCCAGGATAAAGGTGAGATAGCCCTTTTTAACCTTTCTATGGGCGAATACCGTGCAATCGTTTTTAATTACGTCGAGAGAGACCACGAGCGAAGGATTGGACAATAAATGCTTAGAGTTATTCCCTAAGTACCTTACCGTTTCCTCGAAGCCGTTTCTTAGCGCATATTCGACAAAATCGCTCAGGAAATCGAGCCTCGTTGCTTGCCTTTTGCCTAAAACAGTTTCATTCATGACCGCTTCTCTCGTAATCCCTTGATGATATCGTTATATTTGCCCTCTTATGGGACAAACCGCGGGGAATTCTCAACTTAAATTCTCTTAATAGAAATATCTGATGATCCATGTAAATTGCTCCTCCCTGGCAAAAACCGGTTCTATGGCATGGCCGGTTATGAATACTAGCGTGTCGATAGCACCCAGGTCTGAAGGATTTGCCATGGCCACGACCAGTTTCTTGATTCCTCCCTCTGTTTTAAATCCAATCGGCAGGACCTTGTATTTTTCGGCTACGTCCCTGGGGATCAAATTAACCACTTTTTTGTCTATTCCTTTCTTGAATAGGTTCACACCCTCAAAACCGCGCTGTTTTGCCAGGAATTCTATCAGGACATCCTCGTTTACATATCCAAACCTCATCAGGATTTGACCCAATTTTTCGTTGCATGCCCTTTTCTCTTTCAAAGCACGGCTGAGCTTTTCCGAGTCGATAAAACCCGACTCCAGGAGCAACTCCCCCAGGAATTTCTTCCTCCAGCTTTCCTTTGCCCTCTTCAATATCTCCGGGGAAAGTTTATGCCCCTTCTTGATTAATTTTGTAAATTCCTCTGCCGGTACGGGTTTGCTGAATAGAAATCCCTGAATCCGGTCGCAATGATGAGAAAGCAGGAACGCCAGTTGATCTTCAGTTTCCACGCCCTCCGCTATGACATTCAACTTCAGCGTGTGGGCCATAGAAATGATGGTTTTGATGAGGGTTACATCATTATCACCGCGCCCTATGTCCCTGACGAAGGACTGGTCGATCTTTAACGTGTTGACCGGGAAACTCTTCAGGTAGCTCATAGAAGAGTAGCCGGTACCAAAATCATCTATGGAGATCTGCAAGCCCATGGACCTTAGTTCTTTCAGCAACCTGACGCTGTTATTTATGTTTTTTACGGCAGTGCTCTCGGTTATTTCCAGCTCGAGGGCTTGGGGATGGGTATCAGTCTCTCTCAGCACCTTTCTGATTAATTCCGGCAGGTCCGGCTGTTGGAACTGGCGCGCAGTAAAATTGACCGCAACCTGCACTGGCGGACGACCGGGGAGCTGCCACTCCTTGCTTTGAATACAGGCAGTGCGCAATACCCACTCGTTTATGGGTACTATTAAACCGGTCTCCTCGGCCAGGGAGATAAAATCCGACGGGGAAAGGAGGCCTCTCTCCGAATGATGCCAACGCACCAGGGCTTCCGCTCCGATAATCCTTCCTGTTTCTAGCGAGAGTATAGGCTGATAATAAACCCGAAAGTCCTCACACTCCAGCGCCCGCCAGAGCGCACTCTCCAGCCTTATGAGTCCGTTAGAACCGGCTTGCACCCTGGAGTTAAACACCTCTTGCCGCGCCTTACCCTGGGATTTGGCTCGATTCTTGGCTATTTCCGCTTTTTGTATCAGGTCCTCCGGGTCGTCCTGGCCCTTTTCGCTGATGGCAATACCTATACTTACGCTTATCATATAATCATGACCATCCACCTTGAGTGGATTCTCCAGCGATTTTTGGATTCGTTCGGCGATACGGGCCGCATCACTGAAATCCTTGATATCACCTAGTAAAATCGTAAACTCATCTTGACCTACCCGTGCCACCTTGTCCTCGGAGCGAAGACAATGCTTAATCCGGCTGGCTATCTCGGCTAGTACCTGGTCGCTGATCTTTTCTCCATGTCTATCGCTCAGGGATTTGAACTGGTCCAGGTCCAGGTAAAGCACCGCAAATAAATAATCTTCGTGCTGTCTTCTCCTCTCGATGCTACACCCTAAGTGTTCGGCAAATATAGATTTATTAGGAAACCCGGTCAGCGGGTCGTAAAAGGTTTCATCAACGACCTCGTCGTTTAGCACCAATACGTTGGTATTTATAGTGGGCATGTATGTTATTTAATCCCTTTTTACCCATTCTAGAGCAAAATATATGCCATAAATTCGCTCTAATTTAACTAATGTTTATCGATGGTTGAGATTTAAGCTATTAAAATCATTACAAAACTTGTCACCGGTCTGCTGTTTTTTGCCATTTGATTCCGATTTTTGTACGTTGTTGCCGCCAGGGAAATATATGTCACTTCAAGAACTGGAAAAGAATCCTAGGAATTCCGGTAAATTTGCCTGTAGCAAATAAGCGGTCAAACTCAAAACGCAAGAATTAAGACGAAAAATGAAAACCTAATCCGAGATTATTCGTATTTATTCATAGAGAAATGGGGAAATGTTAAAATAAGGAACTTAATTATTATCAAACCTGCCCAAGATAAGAGATTGATAGTCGGTGTTGGCCTGATGGTACAAAGGACTTCAATAATGGACGAAGAAGAACACCCCGTTCTCCTCCCCCATTGCGGGGGAGGATTAAGGTGGGGGGGAGTTTATTTCCATTCACCCCTTATCCCTTCGGCTTCGCTGGACAGTGTTAGGACAGCACTTGCATAGCAAACATAAAAGGGGGGAACCCGATTTTAGAAAGACTTTTTTATCTATCTAAAGGCCTTGTTTTACGAGTGTCAATCGTTGGTTTCTTATTATTTTGGACAGTAGTGAATTATTATGATAAAAATAGTGCGAAATTCTGAATCCCTAAAAACACCAGGAGGAAAAGGTAATGTCGAAGAGGCAATTATTACTGGTCCTTGTTTTCGCCGTTTTGGCCGGGAGTACAGCCATTGCGCAAACAGACAAGTATGAGAAAAGCATACTGGAAGTGAGCGGAAGGGGCGAGGTAAAGATAAAACCGGACGTAGCCTATCTCACCCTGGCCGTGGAGACAACCTCTAAAACCGCCTCGGAAGCGGTTAAAAGCAACTCGGAGAAAATGAACGGCGTCATAAATAAGCTAAGATCCATCATCGGCAAGGACGATAAAATCTCCACAACCGGGTATCAGTTGTCTCCGACCTATGAGTACGACGAGAAGACCAGAAGGTCGGTATTGACCGGGTACAGGGCTTCAAACCAGGTTGTAGTGGAAATTAAAAACCTAGGCGACCTCGGAAAGCTGATAGACTCGACAACGGAGCTCGGTGCAAACCGTATAGACAGCTTAAGCTTCGGCACGGATAAAAGGGAGGAATATAGAAGAGAGGCTCTGGTCCAGGCGGTAGAGGATGCCAGAGCAACGGCAGAGACCGTATCTAAAGCCGCGGGGGTAAAGATTTTGAAGATTTTAAGAATCTCCCCTTCCTATGAAGCACCTATACCGGTGTATAGAGACTTCGTCCAGGCAAAAGTAACCCCGGAGGCCGCTCCTACCCCAATCGAGCCAGGTGAACTAACCGTAAGCGCCAATGTGAGCATAATATTTGAGATAGAGTAACTTGACCTCGGATTGTAGAATGCGGATTGCGGAATAGAGTGTTTCAAATCCGTAATCCGCAATACCAAATCCGCATTACTCACGGCCCGGCTGGCACTTCTCGCAGGTACAGAGTTCTCTCAGGAAATCAAAAGTATATATTCCGGTATCGTGCCCGTCATTCCAGGCAAACCGGATTGCGTATAGACCCACCGGTTCTATGTGACGCGGTCTTATATGTGCCGACCCGGTTTCAAGAGGAATGGTGCGCTTAAAAGGCGACCCGCCCTTCTTGGCGGACTTTCTGAGTTCGTTACATCTGGCACAGGGACATGCCTTTCTCAGGTCCTCATACAGATACAAGCTCTCATGGCCGTCGTCCCAGACGACCATCAAGGCGCTATCGCTGAATTCAGTTATCTCTCTTGGCTTTGATTGCAATGGTGGATTCAAATCGTAGGAATGCATATATGCATTCCCTAAACTTAAGACTGAACAATTATTTAGACGCCTTTACCGCCCGGTTGGTTGCCCAGCGTTCCAGCTTGGAGATCTCCTCCCTCATAGTCGTAGAAAGCGGGACGATGGATGATGCCGCAATTATCAATTCCTTGTTATCCAGTTCTTTTTTCTTCGAAAAGGATTCAAATAGGGCGGATACGACAGCCTGTTCTATCTCTGCACCGGAAAGCCCCTCGGTGTTTTTGGCAATCGAGTCCAGGTCAAATGAATCAGGGTTCCTGCCGCGACTGGAAAGGTGAATCCGAAATATCTCCTTCCGCTCTTTCTGCGAGGGAAGCGAGACAAAAAAGATCTCGTCAAAACGTCCCTTCCTCAAAATCTCCGGAGGGAGCAGGTCTATCTGATTTGCGGTGGCGGCTATAAAGACCGGATTCTCCTTTTCCTGCATCCATGTAAGAAAGTACCCGAATATTCTTGATGCCGGTGTGTCGCTGGTTTTTTCCCCGCTCCTAGTGATTCCCGCCTCAATCTCGTCTATCCAAAGCACGCAAGGTGCGGCCGCCTCGACTGTCTTTATGGCCCTTCGAAAAACCTCCTCCGGGCTTCCTAAAGCGCCGCTGTAAACCTGATTGAGCTCCAGTCTCAAGAGCGGAAGCCCCCAGGCGGTGGCCACGGCCTTGGCGCAAAGGCTCTTTCCACACCCGCTTATCCCCATGATCAGGACACCCTTCGGGGTGTCAAGCCCAAACTCCCTAGCCCTGGAGGAAAAAGCCAGGGACCTTGTCTCAAGCCATTCCTTCAAGTTTTCAAGACCGCCAATTTCATCAAGGCCGATACGGGTTCTGACGAACTCAAGTGTCCCGGATTTTCTTATAAGTTGTGCCTTCTCTTCTAGTAAAGCCTCAACTACCCCCTCATCCACTTTCTCTCTACCCAGAAAGGTCCTTCTAAGCGCCAGCTCCATCTCCGTAGCTCCAAGGCCCAGTACGGCCCGAATACATTTTTCTCTAAGCTCCTGGTCGAGCGCGTCCGGGGGACTGTCAAACATGGAGCTCATCGCCGAGTCAAAAATCACGGTGGCCTCGTCTACGTCCGGAAGTCCCACGTCGACCACGGTTACCTCTCTCTCCAGCTCGTTGGGAAGGGTTAACAACGGAGAGAGGATAAAAAGGGTTTTGTGCATTTTTTTAAGCGCATGGTAAGCGTCCTTAAGCCTTCTAATCAGTCTGGGGTCATTCAGAAAAAAATGGAGGTCTTTGAAGAGATAAAACCCGCTTTCCCGGTTATCGATGACCTTCTCCAGCGCCTGGATAACGTCCCTTGAACCGTCGATCTCGCCTGTCCCGTCTCTCATTCCATCGGTACAGGACCAGGTGTAAAACTTCGGGGTATCCCTAAAAAGCCTGTTTCCGATAAGCCTTAAATTATTCTCGACGCGCTCTTCTTCCCAGGAGATAAGATAGAGAAGTGGATAACCGGCAGTGATAAGTCTCTCGATTGCTTCGGTTGGAAATGCCATGTTTTAAATAGTGAAGAATAATGAATGAAGAGTTAAGAATTTATGAGGAACTTAATTCTTCACTCTAAACTCTTAACTCCTAACTCTAAACTCCAGTTGTCGTGGCCCTTCTTGGGTGTTCCTTTCGCCAGCGAAGTTTATTAAGCGCATTCACATAGGCCTTGGCGCTTGCTACAACCACATCCGTATTAGCACCCTGCCCTTGAGAAAATATTCCGTCCTCTTCTACCCTTACCGTAACCTCACCCTGAGCATCCGTACCTCCGGTAATCGCCGCCACGACGTAGCTTTGAAGGTTGGGGGTCATTCCGGTTGCCTTAGATATAGCTTTATAAACGGCGTCCACCGGGCCGCTGCCATACTCGGATACGGTCACTTCATGCCCGTCGATGGAGATCTTTACCGTGGCTACAGGGCGCATATCCGTGCCGCTGGAAAAGTTTACGGAAATGATCTTGTAAAAGTCTGAAGAGCGAAGAAACTCATCGCTTATCAAAGCCTCTATGTCCTCGTCGAATACGTATTTCTTCTTGTCGGAGAGGTCCTTGAACTTCTTGAAAGCGGTCTCGAAATCCTTATCGTTCAAGAAATAGCCAAACTCCTCGAGCCTTTTCCTGAACGCGTGACGGCCGGAATGCTTTCCAAGGATTATTTTGTTTGAGGGGATGCCCACCTCTTCTGGAGTCATAATCTCATAAGTGATTCTCTCCTTCAGCACCCCATCCTGATGAATCCCTGCTTCGTGTGCAAATGCATTCGCCCCCACTATGGCCTTGTTCGGCTGGACATTTACCCCGGTTACCTGAGATACTAGCCTGCTGGTAGGATATATCTGCTCCGTCACTATCCTGGTTTTATAAGGATTGCGGTCGTTTCTTACCTTTAGGGCCATGACTATCTCTTCAAGAGAAGCATTTCCGGCCCTCTCTCCAAGGCCGTTGATGGTGCACTCGACCTGCCTGGCACCTTCCCTGATGGCGGCAATCGAGTTAGCCACTGCCAATCCTAAATCGTTGTGGCAGTGAACGCTCAGGGTGACATTGTCAAGGCCGGGGACCCTTTCCTTCAAGGTGCTGATTATGTAGGCAAACTCCTCCGGCACCGTGTATCCAACCGTATCCGGGATGTTGATGGTAGTGGCGCCTGCCCTGATCGCTATATCCACCGCCCGGCAAAGGTAATCAATGTCCGTTCGAGTGGCATCCTCACAGGAAAACTCGACGTTATCGACATAGTGCTTAGCGTGTTTCACCGAGGCGCTTATGATTTCCAGTACTTCGTCTCTCGTTTTCTTTAGTTTGTGCTGTAGGTGGATATCGGATGTAGCGATGAAGGTGTGGATTCTGGGGTTTTCGGCCCCCTTTATCGCCTCCCAGCCTCTATCTATATCCACGAAATTAGCCCGGCATAGGCCGGCTATCTCACAGCCCCTTATTTTTTCGGCAATGAGTTTTACCGACCGAAAATCCCCCTCCGATGAGATCGGAAAACCAGCCTCGATGATATCAACTCCCAATCTCTCGAGCTGATGGGCAACCCTTAGCTTCTCTTCCGCAGTCATGCCGCATCCGGGCGCCTGCTCCCCGTCTCTCAAAGTAGTATCAAATATCTTGATGTAATTACCGCTCATCTACTTCATTCCTCCCTTTCTTAACACGCCCAACTTATTCTAAGTCTTTAAAAATTGTTTGTCAATTTTGGAAAGGACAGTAATGCAAGGCTTAGTTTATCGGTCAGCGCGGGACAGGATACCTTCTCCCGATGAATTTCCGTTACTGTCATTCCGAGCAGCCCTCATGTCATTTAGAACGAACGTGAGAAATATTAGCTTTCTAAAACACACATTTTCTCGGCTCTTAAATCACATTGACCAGTAATAAGAAAAAGGGGTTGTAAGAATAGCCTTGGCGAAGCGTCTAATTTAGTCGTCCAAGTTATCATACCTTTTACGACCTTCATGTATAAACCCTACGATCTCACGAGCGGTGATTCCGGTATCCACCCCCTCGACGTCGAGTGGCGATTCCATAGCCGAAGAGGGTTTTAAGATAAAGGTACTCCCATCACGCCGCCTGATTCCGACCGAGCCTTCCTTTTGCGCTTCTTCCAGCAATAACGCCAGCTTCTGCCGTGCTTCAGAATAGGTATATATTTTCATGTTCCCACCTCTAAAACCGTGATACCGACCTGCCTTGCAATATTGACCAGCCCCGTATCAAGTGTTGCCAATGGACACTTTTGATTATGAGCAGACGCAATTATGTAGGCATCATACGCGTAAATTCCACATTGATAGGCTATCTGGATGGCCTCTAGCAAATCCACCTCAACGAACCGTATCGGTATCTGATAATACGCCTCAATTGCTTTCCGTGCTTCGACCAGGGAAATGCGTTTCCGTTTGAACATGGCAGAGAAGGCATTACCAATTTCCCAGTGAACAGAGAAGGGAGCAAGAAGGTTTACTCCCTTTGCCAAGTTGACGAGTGCCGGTTTCCTTGGCTCGTTCATTACTACAGCAATAATTATGGAGGCGTCAATTACCAGGTTCATAATAAACCCAGATTATATGTACAATTGTACAATTAATTTTCGCTAGTTCAAGTGTCCATTCCTCCTGACTTTTAAACCTTGCTCCATTTCATATTGATTTCTCTGATGTCATTCTGACCACACCTCATGTCATTTCGAACCATCGTGAGAAATCTTAGCCTTCTAGAAAAAAGGTTGCACGCCCCCTTTTCAAGAATACACCTTATCTTGTTGTCATCCTGAAGCAAAGCGAAGGATCTCGATTGTCACTCTAAACCCCTTCGGCTCGGCTCAAGACAAGCTCCGGTGAAGAATCTAATTTTAAGATGCTTCATTTCTCCTGATAATAATGGGTTGACCGAAGAATGCGGGCTTTACTGATGTTCACGTGTTGAAAAGAATTATCCTTTTTGACATAATGGTTTAAAAGATTAGCTCAACTAGAGATGGAAAAATAAAAGAATCATAAACTTATTCTTAACCTAAGCTACGGGTACGGTTGTTTAAAGATGAAATTCTGGGTAGGAATAACTGATAACGAATGGTTTGATTACTTATCAAGACTTTCGCCGGAAGAGGTAAATTTTTGGCAACCTAGTGGGAACCTCAAATTTCGAGCTATTCAAACAGGTGGATTATTTTTGTTCAAGTTACACAGTCCTTTGAATTATATAACTGGCGGCGGCTTCTTTGTAAGTTATTCCCAATTACCAATTTCAATAGCTTGGGAAGCCTTTGGAGAGAAGAATGGGGCTCCTAGCTATGAGATGTTGAGAGCAAGAATCCTTAAGTATAGAGAAAGCAGTGGAAGACATGAACTTGACCCAATGATTGGTTGTATTGTTCTGACAAGCCCCTTCTTTTTTACGGAACATGATTGGATTCCCGCACCCAAAGACTGGAGACCGAATATAGTGCAAGGCAAAACATATGATTCTAGTGAACCAGAGGGAGCCTCTTTATGGTCAGCCGTTCAAGAACGCATCACAAACAAAACGGGAACCGAGCACAATTTAATAGCCATGAGAGAAACTACACCTTATGGATCTGAATATTTGATACGTGCTCGACTAGGTCAAGGCGCTTTTCGTGTTCTTGTAACAGAAGCATATAATAGACGATGTGGGATTACTGGTGAACGTACGCTTCCTGCATTAGAGGCAGCTCACATCAAACCATATTCCAACACAGGGCCAAATACCACTAATAACGGACTTTTGCTTAGGTCGGATATACATAGGTTATTCGATCTGGGATATTTAACCATTACTAACGATTTCCATGTAGAAGTTAGTAAACGTATTAAAGAGGAATACGAAAACGGACGAGAGTACTATGCTTTCCATGGCAAAGAATTGAAGGTCCCTTCGAAGTTAGCAGATTATCCTTCACGAGACTATATTGAATGGCATAACCAAAATATTTATGTGCCGTAACTCGACAAACCCCCAGGTCAAACCTTGATTTAGGAGGCTTTCTTTTTTTATTCCTTTTTCCTGTTTATGTGCACGATTCAAGACTTGACCCACCTAACTTCTTGCTTAGCTCTTTAAGAAATTTTAATCTCTTGATACTTTAAAACTCAAAAGACCAGCTATGCCGGCCAACCATATTGGCACAAGTATCCAACCTAAAAGTCTTAATACGGTTGCTATAGACGTAAACCTACTTATTCCCCACATTACATTTGATGAAGGCTGCCACATTGCACCAGCCGGGATATCAACGGGAAGAAATGTTCTAACACTTACCCAAAATGAATCATACCAAGAAATCTTGGTCTGAGCACTATTGCTCAGAATTTGATTATTAGAAATTTGTTGTACGGCCCCCCTCTGATTGAAATATAAAAGTGCCAACAACAATAATAATCAACATAAGCAGAAGAAGACGTCCGAGTTTTACACCATATCCTGTAAATAAGTACAATAATCTATCATAAAGCCAATCAAGAGGTTGCCTAGAGATACTCATTTGCGATGATTCTTTGAGTTTTCGTTTATAATAAATTCTATTCGCTAGTCTTGATTCACCTGCTTTTTGAAGTGTTTCCTCCATCTGAATATATGAGTTACGGTCATACCTCTTCATACGTTCGATTATTTCATTCACAAATGTGATAGGTTCAACACGATCATAGGTGCAACCACTCAAATCAATTGTGCCGTTGAATTGACTTCGACGCTCACCAGCTTCGTGAAAATAAATAATTTTATAAGTTGCGTTTTGAAAACCGACATCTTTCGAAAAGATAGTTCCTTCATAAAAGCAAAAATTCTTGAATTGACTACCCAGAAAAACTGCATTGTCTCTAAATATTGCATACCTAAAATTAGCATTTCCATCAAACTGCGCGCCATTAAAACTAGCTTCTTTCTCAAAAATTACCGAATCAAAAAGTACATGCTGCTTAACATGGTAATTATCGAATATCCCCTTTCCTTTAAAAACACATTTAGAAAATGAGACATTCCCCTCTATTTGAGCACCGCCAAAGTTGACTTCCTGCTCAAACGTAATAGGAGTAAAAATTGCACCTTTTCCAATTGTACAACCTTGAAAATTAGCCTTAGAATAAAATTTAGCCTCGTTAAACTCAGCGTTGCTACCAATCTTCGCCACTACAAAACTAACCTCATCTTTGAAAATAGCATTTCTAAAAAAACCAGCCTCTCCTATTTGTAACCTTTCAAAAGTGGCCTTTTTATCGAAAACTGTTTCTATAAAGACCGCGTCATCTCTAATCCGAGAAGTTGCAAAGTCAGCATTCCCTTCGAAATTAGCGGAATTAAAATAGGCTGTACCAGCAATCAAGGCATTTTGAAAAGTGGCTTGGGGTTTTTTCAATAGGTGTGTAAAAATCATTCAGACGGCCTTCCTTTTTTGCTTTACTTTTACTTCTTCTACCATTATCCCATTAACAAATCTCTTCCCTGCATAAACTTCCGGTAACAACCAGTATCCCCGGAGTGCA
>DATMAT010000069.1 GCA_035559815.1 Thermodesulfobacteriota bacterium | reverse complement strand
CCGATTCCTATAATGATACCGGCTATACACAAAACCGCCGTAGTATGCAAGGCCTTTTCCCCAATCTTGGTGATCAGGACCCTCTTCTCGTTTTGGTCTCTGACCGACTGTTCAGATATTTTCTTTATTAGTGCGATCAGCTCCTCCTGTTTCTGCCTGATTTGTTCGTTGTGCTTCTTGGCCGCCGAGGATGAAGGTCTTCTCAGATGATTAAAACCGTCCAGGAAAAGGCTGTTGTATTCTTGGTGTAATGCAGTAAGCTGGTCCAGAGGAATTTCTTTTCGGTCCGGCAGGCTTTGAATTTTTGCCACCAGTTGATCGAACTCTTCACTCCTACCTTTGAACAATTCCAGCATGTCCGGGGTCTTGAGAATAGCATACTGGCGACCGTAGTGTTCCTGTGCCAGCAGGCTGTCGATCATTTTATCCGTATCCTCTGCTATGGGAATGTTTGTTTTCACGATGCTGCTGTTTATTTCGTTTAGTTCGTTGAGGGCAGAGAGGGCAAAAGCACTTATCAGAATTATGAGAAGGCTTAGAGGAAGTAATGCCAAAAACATTTTATTCGCTATATTAAAGCGGAAAGGACTGGTCATGATTTTATCGTTTTTAAGTCGACTAATTTGAAATGTTGTATAGGGCAACCCTATCTCTAGCATAATATTATAGCTTTTTATGTGTGCTTTGGGATTATCATGGATAAAAATTTTCAAGCATTTTGGTGTTCGGGATAAAGTCAGCATTGTTCAGCTATGGGCAAATCTCCCGAGACCAAGAAAAGGGAAATTGGGTATAATCATTAGTTAAAGTCACAGTTAGATTTGTTTTTGTGAATTCAAAATCAGTTTGCCGTGGGGGAGGGAGAATACGATTAATTTTCTATTGATGCTGGGTTTTTGGCTTGCATTGATTACGCTTTATGTCATTCACGGAAAGCGTGTAATGAGGATTATTAACGACAAAATAGAAAGAAGCGGCGGCAAGAGACATTATATGCCTCCTCACTATACTTTCAGGAGGAAGGAGTACGAGAAAAGCAAAAATAGGAAGAGGGTTGAAACCGTTCTGTCCTGGATAGCTTTGCTGTTGTTAGTGCTTGGACTTTTGAGTATGCTTGGAGTACTGGGCTCGGGGTAAACGATTATTAATTTTTTAGTTTAATAATGCCGAACAAGCTTTGTCAAACGTTTATTTTTTGTTAAGTCAAGTTATGGAAAACGGTCTAATTCCCGCCCATTTCCAAGATTTTCACTACTCTAACTTCCTGTGTTCATTTAATTTTGTTGAGCACTAAAAAATCACCCTTGACAACCACAATATATTGTGTTTGAATCGAACAATAATACAATATATAATAAGAGAAGGAGGATGAGATGTCTTCGGAGAAACTTGAAGCCTCGGAAACCAACGGAAAATCGTCGATAGAAGAAAACTCCAGCCCGAATACCGAGCCCACACCTAAAACACCAGCTCCGGCAGGCGAGTACAAAGAGGGGACGGTTATGGAAATACCTGAGGAAACTATCAGCGCCTTTGGTGGGGACGAATTGCGCGCAAGGGTGTTCTACGAAAAGTACGCGCTTCGGGATGAAACCGGCAAAATAGTGGAGGTTACCCCGGAAGAGATGTGGCGCCGGGTGGCCAGGGAGATAGCTTCTTCGGAAAAGAGCCAGAAATTGAAGAAGGAATGGGAAGATAACTTCTACTGGCTTCTCTCCGATTTCCGGTTCATCCCCGGCGGGAGGATCCTCTTTGGTGCGGGGCAAAAGAGAAGGGCTACGCTACTGAATTGTTATTTCATGCCCATAAAAGAAGACTCTATCGAGGCGATATTCGAATGGTGCAAGGAAGCGGCCAGGACCTATTCCTTCGGAGGAGGGGTGGGAACAGATATTTCCATCTTGAGGCCCAAGGGCGCTCCGGTCAATAATTCAGCCATATACTCCACCGGAGCGGTGTCTTTCATGGAGCTCCTCTCCACCACAACTGGAACAATCGGACAAGCTGGACGGAGAGGCGCCTTGATGATAACCATAGACGTCGGGCATCCCGATGTTCTCGATTTTATAGACATCAAGAACGACCCTTCCAGGACGAAGGTCAAGTTTGCCAACATCTCCATCAAGGTTTCCGATGAGTTCATGCAAGCGGTGGAGGAAGACAAGGACTTCGAATTACGGTTTGAGAACGACAAGGTGAAGGTGCGGAAGAAAATAAGAGCGAGAAAGCTCTGGGAGAAGCTCATACGGTCAGCCTGGGCTTCCGCCGAGCCCGGGTTGATATTCTGGGATGCGGTGAAGAGATACTCCCCGACCGAATATGGTGGAATGGAGGTCCACGGGGTCAATCCCTGCAGCGAGCAGGCGCTTGAAGACTATGGAAACTGCTGTCTCGGGAATGTCAACCTGTCTCTCTTCGTCAAGGAGGAGTTCGAGGACAGAGCGTCAATTGACTGGGAAAACCTGGAGAAAGCCTTGAGGTATTCCGTCCGTTTTCTCGACAACATCCTTGATTACAACACCTATAAGCATCCGCTCAAGTATCAAACCGATGCCTCCTCCCGATCGCGAAGAATCGGCGTCGGCTTTACCGGCTTCGGAGACATGCTGGCCAAGCTCAACCTGAAGTACGACACCCAGGAGGCAGTTGATTTTGCCGATAAGATGTTTGAGTACATAAAGAATATAGTTTATGAGGCAAGCGCGGACCTGGCTGCAGAGAAGGGGAGCTTCCCGGTCTTTGACCCGGAGACCCATTTGTCCCGTCCGTTCTTGAAGACCGTCGACGAGCGGGCAATCGAGAAGATAAAAAAACAAGGGCTCAGAAACGCCTGTATTCTAACTGTTCCGCCGGTGGGAAGCGGGTCGGTACTCGCCGGAACCACGAGCGGAATCGAGCCCATTTTTGCCCTTTCCTACTACCGGCGCTCCAAGTCGCTATCCCGCGAGGAGTTCAAGGTTTATCATCCGCTGGTCGGTGAGTACATGAAGAAGTTTGGAGTGAGGGACGAAAGCGAGCTTCCGCCGACCTTTGTAACCTCTCACGAAATAAAGCCGGAGATGAGGGTGCGCATGCAGGCGGCCATCCAGAAACATATAGACTCGTGTATTTCCAGCACGGTAAACCTTCCTACCGATATAACACTTGACGAAGTGGAGAAGATTTATTTCCTCTCTTGGAAGCTTGGCTGCAAGGGAATAACCGTATATAGAGAAGGCTCCAGGGAGGGAATTCTGGTTACCGAGGAGGGAGCAAAGCCGCGTGGCGAGTCTGACCGAACCGCCAAGGCTGCTCCTAAAGAAATAAAGGCCGAGACCCGGGATGAAGAGATGCAACAAACCCACCTATACCCCATTTCATCTCTTCATCCCACCCAAGAATCCGAGGAAGCCTGGTCGGTGAGGTTACCGGAAATCACGCCCATGAAGCGGCCTCAATTTCTTGAAGGGTTCACCGAGGCCATAAAGACCGGATACGGAAACCTATACGTGACCGTGAACACATACCAGGGTAGGCCGTTTGAGGTATTCGTCCAGATCGGAAAATCAGGATACACCACCATGGCCGACGCCGAGGCCATAGGGCGTCTGACGTCGCTTGCCCTGAGGTCCGGGGTAAGCGTGAAAAACGTGGTGGAGCAGCTCGAGGGAATAGGCGGGGCATCGCCGGTGTTTTCCGACGGAAAGCTCATCATGTCCATCCCCGATGCCATTGCCGCCGTTTTGAGAAAGCACTTTGTATCGGCGGAGAACGTGGCTCAAAAAAAAGCAAAGACAGCGGACATCGACTTAGAAAGATGCCCTGACTGCGGGAGTCGCGCCCTGGCGTTCGAGCAGGGCTGCATCACCTGCAGGAGCTGCGGGTTTTCTAAGTGTGATTAATCGGAGGTTGATAAAAAGAGCTTGAAAGCAGGATGTTGGTGTTTTTTTCAGTGAGCCCAATTCTTGGAAGCGAGGATTGGGCTTTTATTTGAATTGTAAAGTAAGGTCGAAAGGGTCGTGAGGATGAGCAAATTGTGATTTGCAATCCCACGAAAAGAGGAGGATGGGCAAATGAAAACTTTTTCCCAGAGAAAGGGCATTAAGCCCTCTAAGACCTTTATACAGCTTCACTCCATGGACTCCGAGTTGAGAAACAGCTTGTGGAGCGCCTTGTCCAGTCATTACTGGAGCCTGATGAGACCTAACTCCGGCGATATTTACGAACGGATATATCTCTCCGACAATGAAAACATGCATGCACTATTCAAGCTGCTCTGGTTTAAATATTTCAAAAAACCTATCGATAGCTTGAACGTTTATTGGCTGGATACCTACAGAGAGATTAAAGAATACTTCTTCGGTTGCGAATGGAACGAGGTTTATGACCTGATCGAATTCTTAGCTAATAACTATCCGGACAAGGCAGTGAATGCCCGGTTCATGAAGTTTTGTAATACACTACTCGAGCAAGAGCTTTCAGCCTACCGTTTCGTGGATGGGTTGATTACCCAGGTTACGGACGAACAAGAGGTTTCAGAGATCGAGGATGCCTTGCAAATATCCATAAAAAAGGCCAAGGGGCATTTGCGGCGCTCTCTCGATTTACTGACCAGGCGTAAGAGCCCCGACTACAGAAACTCTATCATAGAGGCCTTGAGCGCCGTTGATGCGATATGCAAGCTAATAACGAAGGATGATAAGGCAGAGGTAGGACAGGCCATGAAAGAGGTCGGAGAAAAGATAGGATTAAATCCTATTCTGCAGTCTGCCTTTGTCGACCTTTACAGTTACGAAAAAGATGCATTTGGAATACGCCACGCTCTAACCGGTGAATCCGAAATTAGCTCGGAGGATGCCAGGTTCATGCTGACCTCCTGCTCCAGTTTTATAAACTACCTGATAGTGAAATCCTCTAAGGCCGGGATCAAATTGTCTGCATAGATAGAGTGTAGCTACAATCAAAGCTGTCCAAAATAATTAGAACCATCCTTGTAATATAAGGCTTTAGAAAGATAAAAGCACCTTTTAAAATCAGGTTAGTATCTTCATGTTGCTTGATTAAACAACCTATTTCCAGAAATGGGGTTGCTTCGGCGGTGGAATTTATCGTTCGACTGAGTTGGCGACGAAGTCCTGAGCATCTCGACTCGTTGGATTGGGCCCGGTACAACCACATCGGCATCCTTCGACCGAGCTCAGGATGAGCGGATTTTCATCCGCTAAAACTGATTAATAAAAGGTGTTTTCACTCTGAGAAATAAAAACCCGTTCGCCCTGAGCCAGGTCCCCCGGTTTAACTGGGGTAAGGGCGAACACAGTTAGCTGTAGGTAATCCTTAGTCCAACGGCCTAGCTCAATATAAACGAGAGGACGGGTAGCCGCTACCTGGTAATTATTTTGTTTTACCGTCCCATTTAAACCCGGAGAGTCTGGCTAGCTCCTGAAGCGACCTTGCACCCACATAAAACTGTCCGTTTATTTCCCAGGTGGGGTAATTGTGGATTCCTTTGGCATAGCAAAGAGCCGTGTTTGCATGCTCTCCCCGGGGATGACACTCGACGTAGTTGATGTATTCAAAGGCCTTTTTACCAAACATTAGTTTTTGAGTGGTACAGTGGGGGCACTGGTAAGAGCCATACATGGCCGCCCCTATTCCTCCAAGGTGTTTTGCCAGCTCCACCTGGAAGGCGCTGGCCGATTCGGCGCTAAGCTCTTTAGACTGGATGAAATAGGAGCCGAATAGGACCGCCGCCAGTATTACCAAGGTCAAGCTGACCAGCTTAGCTGTCGAGAATCCGGGGGTTAAGACCGGTTTTTTGAAGAGCAAAATGACAAAGACAGCGGTGATCAGGAGGGCTGAGACCACGCAGTAAAAACAGGCTGCTTTGATGATGAAGAACTCGACATAGGTGAGATAGGCAGAAAAAACAAACCCGCCTAAGGAAATGACGTAGAGAAGGAGCCATTTTCTACCTTTTTCCATGGATATAAGGGATAGGACAAAAATAAGCGAGTATCCGATGACCCCGAGAAGCGATACCGGGACGCCGAGAATGGCGGAGTAAGAACTGTCCCTTACCGCGTCGCAGCCCGACCCGGCGGCGCAAAATGCGGCTTCGGTCTTGCTGTAATAGAGATAAGTCAGATAAAGGGAGACCGCAAAACCTAAGGCAGATAGAACTAATAAAATTATCCTGGATGTGTCATTTTCTTTCGTTCTCATCCTTTTAATCTCGACCCGGTTTTAGCTATTAATATACCAAAATGATGCAGGATGCGGGATACCTGATATACGATATATTTTGTATTCGGCTCCTGGCTGTCTGCATAGCAGTTAATTTGACCGATGTTCATCCGTATATCACCCGCCTAATCAGCGTAAAACTTCTTGCCCTGCCTGGCCAAGTCGTTGAGGAGAGGAGCGGGGTTAAAACATGGGCCCAGGTTTGACGATAGATTTTCGAGCTTTTTCAAAATAGTCCGGGCTCCGACCGAATCAATATATCGGAAAGGGCCGCCGAGGTATGCAGGAAATCCGAGGCCCAACACGGCCCCCACATCTCCATCTCTAGGGTTTCTAATCACCCCCTCCTGGAGACAGTATACCGCTTCGTTAACCATGGCTAGGGAGAGTCTATCCTGAACCTCTTCTTTGGAAAGTTGCTCTTCGTTATTCTCGATCGGAAAGAGTTTGTAAACGGAGCTATCCACCTTGTTCTTGCCATTATAGTTATAAAAACCCCTTTTACTTTTTCTCCCCAGTCTCCCATCCTGTATCAGGCTCTTCAACGAAGAAGGGGTTTTTAACCTCTCTCCGAATGCCTCATAGAGTAACTCGGCGTCTTTTGCCTTCTCATCGACCCCCATTTCATCAAGAAGCATGAGGGGTCCGGTGGCAAACCCAAACTCCATCATTACCGTATCTATACCGTCGACCGTAGCCCCCTCCTCCAGCAGGGTGAGGGCTTCGTTGAAGTAGGGCGCCAGAATCCTGGTTGTATAAAAACCAGCCTTATCTTTTACCACAATCGAGATTTTCCCCAGGCGTTTTTCGAATTCCAGAGCCGTTGCAACTGTCTCGGGTGAGGTATCGTTGGTAACAGCGACTTCCACGAGTAGCGTCGACTCGACCGGGTGAAAGAAATGCATCCTAATCACGTTTTCCGGTCGCTTTGCCCGGCCGGCTATCTGCGCTATGGGGAGTGAGGCTGCAGTAGAAGCGAAGATACAATCATCCCTGGTTACGGATTCTACTTCTTCCAGAATTTTCTTCTTCAATTCCAGGTCTTCGGGCACGGCTTCAATTACCATGTTTGCCCGGCGAAATCCGGTGTAATCGGAAGTGGCGCTTATCCGATTTAGCCTCTTTTCCATCTCCAGCCTGGTGATATTGCCCTTCCTGAATTCTTGCTCGAAGTAATCGTAGCAAGACCTAAGCCCGCTTCCGGCGCTTTTCATGTCCCGGTCCTTAAGCCTTACAGCAATGTCGATGCCGGCAGAGATTTTGGAGATCTCCGAGCCCAAAATCCCCGCTCCGACCACGGCAATTTTTTCTACCTTTTTGGGTTTTATCTCTTTATTTTCGAACACCGGGTCCTTTTTTAAATCGTGTATAGACTTAGAAGTCTCGATCAATTGTCTTGAGCTATCGCTCATGACCAGCTCGCTAAAATAAACCGATTCCACGTGGAGTCCTCTGTTGAAACTGGAGTTCATTCCCGTCTCTATAGCCTCGAGAGCCATAAGTGATGCCGGGTTATAGTTCTGTGCCTTGCTAGTAATCCTTTTTCTTTCTTTGTTAAAAAGCGCCCTTCTGCCGATTACGTTTCCCTCCAAGATCAGCTCTATGAGGTTTCTGGATGGACGGTGCGGCTTAAGCTCTCTCGTGGCAATTTGTAGTGCCCGTTTCTTGGCGATTTGGAGTAGAATCTCCCGGGGCACGACCTCGTCAACGAGTCCCATTTTGAGGGCCTGTTTATGATTCAGAATTTTCCCGGTAAGAATCATGTCAATTGCTTCTTTAATTCCGATAAGTCTAGGAAGTCTCTGCGTGCCACCTCCTGAGGGGATTAAACCCAGTTGGACTTCGGGCAGGGCAAAGGCGGTCTTTGAGTTATCCGTGGCTATCCGGTATACACAGGCAAGGGCAATCTCAAGACCGACACCCAGGCACGCACCGTTTATAGCGGAGACAAAGGGGAACCGGAAATTTTCGATTCTGTTTATGATGTCCTGGGTCCTCAGGCTGATCGTCCTGGCTTGGTCCGAGGAGTGAATTTTTAAGAATTCACCGACGTCCGCACCGGAAATAAAGTCATCCTTTTTCCCGCTTATGATCACCGCCGCCTTAATCTCTTCATCATCTTCCTTGATTATCTCTCTCTCGTCCTGTTTATTCAAAAATTCCTCGATTTCCTGCATAGACTGGTTATTTAGCCTGTTTAGCTCGTCGCCGGGCAGGTTTATGGTTATGACTGCAACTCCTTCCTTGTCCACTTCGATTGAAAAAGCACTCATCGATTCACTCATAATTTAATGAAGAGTTTGGGTTTAACCCTTAACTTTTCACTCCTCACTCCCTTTCCACTACCATTGATACCCCCAAGGCGCCGGCGGCGCAGACGGACACTAAGCCAAAATTTCCACCCCTACGTCTAAGTTCGTTGAGTATGGAGACGGTGAGCCTTCCACCGGTCGCTCCGAAGGGATGACCGATAGCGATCGAGCCGCCCATGACGTTAAACCTCTCCATGTCCACCTCTCCAACCGGGTCACTCCTTCTCAGCTTTTCCCGGGCAAAATCTTTCGAGGCCAAGGCGCGAATATTAGAAAGCACCTGAGCGGCAAAGGCCTCGTGAAACTCGATTAAATCGATATCCGATAACTTTAATCCGGCACGATCGAGCGCGAGCGGTGTCGAGTAGGCCGGGCCCATGAGAAGCTGGTCCTCTGGTGGAAGCGCAGCGTATGCGTAAGAGCGAATATACCCTAAAGGGATGTAGCCAAGCGCCCGGGCTTTTTCCTCGGCCATGAGCAAGAGAACGGATGCACCGTCGCTAAGAGGGGAGGAATTACCGGCTGTGACCGTGCCGTATCTTTGGTCGAAGACAGGGGGTAATTTTGCCAGAGCCTCCGGATTTGTATCGGGACGAATGCAGTTGTCTGAATCGACCACGGTCGAGTATTCAGGAGGAACGAGGACATGAATAATCTCTTGGGAAAGCCTTCCGTCTTGGGCTGCTTGGAAAGCCAGCTTATGGCTTCGGTAGGCCAGGATGTCCTGCTCTTCCCGGCTTATATGATTCTCTCTAGCCATCTTTTCCGCGGACTCCCCCATGGTAAGCCCGGTGGAGGGCTCGGCAATCGCCGGAATGTCCGGGACCAAGTCGTTAAGGCTCACATTCAGGAAGGGCCTTATCTTCCTTAGGGCGTTTTTCTCCTTTTTATATTCGAATAAGCTCGACCGGAATTTCTTACTGAGTAACACCGGAAAATCAGATATGGACTCCACTCCGCCAGCAATCACTACATCGTAATTCCCGCACATGATGCTTTCAGCGGCGCTGGTAATTGCCTGGTTTGCAGAGGCGCAGGCACTGATTACCGTATGTGCCGGTGTGTCGGAGGGGATCCCGGCGGAAAGGGCAATATCCCTTGCCAGGTTGGGTGTTTTAACTGTTGGTATCACCGTACCAAATACGACCCCGTCGATTTGATGGGGGTCGACCTCGGTACGATTTATGAGTTCGACCGTGGCCATTCTACCCAGGTCGAGCGAGGAGAGGTTTTTGAATAACGTTCCTGATTTTATGAAGGGTGTTCTTAACCCATGAATGATGGCGACTCGCCTTCCGTTACTGAACGAATTTCTCATCGTCTTTGCATAGGTAGTGTCTATATTTATTTTATCTGTGGGAATGGAAAGAAGAAAGTTTTTTCTAAAAAGTCGGGAATTGTTTACGACCAAAGATCTTGCTTCAGGGAGAAGGATCAGCTATTGTTCTTCACCCTCAGTTTGATCTCGATAAATTTAGAGTGGTCCAGGTTTAGTAGGTTTAGTAGCTTGTGCGCTATATAATTCTCAAATTTATCCAGGGTTCCATCCGAGTAAATCACGCTCCAGACCATCTCCATTAATTCATACTTCTCTTCGTTGCTCAGGTTTTGATTGATTAAGTGGGTAAAATACCAAAGGTCAGTGGATTTTTCTCGTTCCAGTCTGGAGGCCTCGATAAGCTCATCGACCGAGCTATCGGTCATTTGGAACCGGGCTTTTAAAATCCCGATAATCTTATGCAGCTCTTCTTCGGTGAGTTCGGAGTCAGCAGAGGCGGCCTCGAGAAGGATTACGCAGGTTGCTATCTTTAATTTACTCTCCCGGCCCTCCTCGGAAGCCAGTGCTTCTGAAGTTTTATTGATTATTTTCTTGAAAAGGTCCAACATATCTACTCCGCCTTTAAAATATTTATCATGCTTTCACCGGAAAATGCAAATTTAATTTGTTGAGTTTTCTGAGGTAGAGACACAAAATTTTGCGTCTCTGCAAAATAAGAGCTATAGTTCAATCAATTTTAGTTTCTATTTTTTATTTCGAGTGAGGATTTGTTTGACTAGGCAGGCTCGGTCCTTAAGGAGTTTGTTTCAAAATCGATACGCATTGACCTTCCTCCCCAGGAGATTCTAGTGCTTTCTCAGTCTTTCTCTCAAAGAGGCCTGTTCTGTCAGTCTCTCGATTTCCTGTTCAGTAAGTATCTGGGTTTTATCATAAGTAAGGTTAATATCCTTTGGCTGTTTTGTGTTTTTGGCTGGAGCATTCTTACTCGGAATTTCCACCAAACCGGCTAGGTATAGAAAATATAAGAACCTTAAGGTATCGCTGGCATTGAGTGGGCTCGCTGAAATTATGCTTTTCAGGGTGAGCTCTTCTCGGAGAAGGTTGGCCAGCTTTAACTCTCTCGGGGAGTTAAAAATCAACTTTTTCAGCTCCTCTCCCATATCCGGGCATGGAATTACGGAGGAGTTCATGTCGTAAAAGGAGTTATGTGGAATTTGGCCGTTTTTAATGATGCGACTTACTCCCTCGTAGATAACTTGTATCGGGTTGATCTTATATGTTGCTTCAAAAGTGAAATTGCTGGTGTGTTTGAATCCATAAAAGCCCACCTCACATTTAAATCCGCTTATCAACTTTTCCTTGAGCTGGGATTCAAGCGTGCTATTAAGCTCGTGCGGGGTGATTTTTCCAAGTTTGATGAGCGCTTCCCCTATCTTCAGGCCGGTGTCATGGGCAAAGCTTAAAGCTTTTTCCCGATCAGCCTTGGTGATTTTGGCTTTACTGACCAATATTTCTCCCAAGGTGAGTCTATAATCCTGCCCCTCGACGAAGACTATCACTCCTTCCAGGAAATAAATCTTGAGTTTTATCTCGGAATCGACTACCAAAAAGCCGCTTTTCTTTTCACGATAGATGGACAGTAAAAGATTAGGATAGGATGTACTGCTAATCATGCCGATTTCTTCAAATTCTTCCTCGCTGTAGGGTTCTTCCGCCGGATTCCCTTCTTCTGGGCCTTTAATCGAATCTTTCTCGAATAAATGGAGTGATTCCAAATCTCTGACTAACGAATCCTTTTTACTGTCCTTCAGTTTTTCAAGAGC
This sequence comes from Thermodesulfobacteriota bacterium, assembly GCA_035559815.1. Taxonomy (NCBI): domain Bacteria; kingdom Pseudomonadati; phylum Thermodesulfobacteriota; species Thermodesulfobacteriota bacterium. The sequence goes on along the minus strand of DATMAT010000069.1, from coordinate 7,784 downwards.
AAGGAAAAACTCGTCGATTGATTGAAATCTCTCCTCGGGCCTTTTTGCCAGCGCCCTGAAGACTATGTTTTCAAGTTCCCCGGGTATGTCTGGTTTTATTCTGGAGAGGGGAGGAGGGGGAAGCTCGATATGCCCCCTTTTTATTTCATAATCTGAGTCCGAATCACCGCCGAAGGGAACACGACCAGCAAGCATCTCGTATAAAGTGATTCCTAGAGAGTATATATCCGACCTATGGTCGGTTTTTTCCCCAAGGATTTGCTCAGGAGACATATATTTCGGCGTTCCTACAACACCTTCGTTTGCATTTAACCCGGTGTCGCATATGATCTGGGCGATGCCGAAATCGGTGATCTTCACCAGGCTCGGGGTCAAGAGAAAATTGTTGGGCTTTATATCTCTATGTATGACTCCCTTTGAGTGGGCGTAACCAATTCCATCGAGAATCTGTTTAAACACGGAAATTGCTACCGGAGTCCCCAGTGGGCCATGCTCCCAGAGTATCTTTCCAAGACTCTCTCCGTGAACGTATTCCATGACTATGAAGTACCCGCTTTCTACTTCCAGAAAATCATACACGGTGACTATGTTAGGATGATTCAATTGAGCCTGGATTTTGGCTTCTTTGTAGAATCTGTTTATAACTTCCAGGTCGCCCAGCAGACCGGGGTTAATCATCTTTATGGCGGCTACACGGTCTAGAGTCATATGGATTCCCTTATAAACCCGGCCCATGCCGCCGTGTCCGATCTCTTCGGTTATCCTGTAGTTGCCTATGGTTTTGCCGATTATTCTTGTCATAAATGAGATTCCTTGAGCAACTGAGCATATCCGGTCATTTGATTCGGTCAAAGAGACTCTTTATGCCGGATACTATTCGAGATGTGCCTATGGAACTTCCTAAAACTTGTACTACCAGAACCGTGATGTTGTCTGTCCCGCCGCGATTATTGGCCATATTAATCATTACCTGGCAAGCCCTACCCGGTGGATATAGGTTTACTATCTCTGCAATCTCGTCTTCTTCCACGAACTCGGTGAGGCCGTCCGAGCATAGCACCAAAACGTCGCCTGGAATAATGTCTATCGGAGGGACCAAATCCACCTCCACGTCGGAATTCGTACCGACTGCCCGTAAAAGTATGTTTCGCTCTGGGCAAATCTTGGCCTCTTCTGGGGACATAATCCCTGATTCCATCATTCGCTCTGCTACAGTGTGGTCTTTGGTCAGCTTCCTAGCCTTGTACCTCCTCACCAGGTACGCACGACTATCCCCAACATGGGCTATGTTTGCCCTTCCCTGGGCCAAAACCAATGCAGTACAAGTCGTTCCCATGCCCTTGAGTTCAGGGGTTTTGCCAGCCGTCTCGTATATGGAACGGTTGGCCTCGGTTATTGCATCTTTTAGAAGCTTGGGGATGTTGTTATCTTCGACCGGGTTAGAAGCGACATACTCTTTTAAGACGTCGACCAAACGGCGGCTGGCCACTTCCCCGGCCTGATGCCCACCCATGCCATCTGCTACTGCCATAAGGTAGCCGGAATGCCCGTCTTCTCCGCTTAACCTGATGTACAGGAATGAGTCCTCGTTATTCTCCCTTTTCCTACCTACGTCGCTAAGGCAGCTTATGGCCAGATATTTGTCGTTTTCTTCCATGTTTTAAGCTTATTTTCTAGACAGGACAAACATCATCTCATTCCCGCCTATTTTAATTATGTCTCCGTCTCTAAGTACCCTCTCCTTGACCTTATTTCCGTTGACGGTGCTCGGCCTTAGAAAGGAGCCCATACTGATTATCCTGTACGAACCGTCGGGCAGCTTGATGATCTTTGCATGGGGGTTTTTTATGAAAAATCCGTCTATCTTCAGGTTAGAACCGTTTCCCTTACCTACGGTGAAGTAATCGCTATTAATCTCGACTTCCCGGCCGTCGGACAGTATTAACCTGGCCGCTTTGAATGGGTCGTTTTTCAGTCTCTCTAGAAGTTTTTCCTGGGTTCGGGCATCTACCATAACCGTGCCGCCCTCATCTTGAAATGCGACGCGGTCCTCAGTCCTTGATTCCTCGTCGCGGCTGAATTTGATCAGATGCTTTCCAATGAGCACTGCATCCCCGATCCATAATTCACTTTCGTCGATTTTCGAGCCGTTTACGAATGTACCGTTTGCGCTGGCTAGGTCTTTGATGACCACCCGGCCGCCTTTGTTGTAAATAACCGCGTGGTATCTGGAAACAGAGAGGTTGTTTATGACAATATCGTTCTCCTGTGCCCTCCCTATGGAGATAACCTCCTGGTCAAGTTTTTTCCTTTCGACTATTTTTGAGCCTAATGTAACGACAAGTATAGGGACTCCCATAATCGCCCTCCCTAAATTTTATACAGAATAGGATTCTGCTCTGCTAAAATCAGCAAAATACGTGCCATCTATTAATTAGCACCTATTTGAAAATTGTAGGTAAGGAGTCACTCTTGCTCGGTTTTTATCGGCTAGTTTCCACTAAACTAAGATAATAGCGGGCCAAAATTGGCCAGGTAACCGGGGAATCCCTGGAAATATCACTATCTATCTACTATCATTAAGTAATTTATCATTAATGACTCATATATGGGTATCATTTGAACTAAAGAATAGGAATAGGCGTTTAAGCCAAATGTACCTAGGTTTTGCTCAGGCCCGGTGTTTATTTGACCCAGATCAGGCCGATAAGATATCGAATCAGTGACAAAAAACGTTACAGGGTTGACGAAAAGAGCCTTTATTTGTGTGATTTTTTTACCCTTCTGGGAAGTAGTAGCCCCTAAAATATATACAAGAGGGAGGACAGCTTGCACACCATATTAAACCATGTTAATTTTAAACATTGCCCTGGTTTGAGATCTCAAAAATCATGCCTTTCTCCGAAAAGCTCAAGGAAAAAATAAATAAAACGGTGTCTCAGTATGAGACCAAGCAGTCAGCGTTAATACCGGTCCTCCGCGAAGTGCAGGAGGAATACGGCTGGCTATCAAAGGAATCGATGGAGGAGGTAGCCGGGCTTATAGGCATACCGCCGGCAAGCGTTCAAAACGTAGCCACGTTTTACACCATGTTCTTTACGAAGCCGGTTGGCAAGCGGGTTATTTGGCTGTGCCGGACACTTTCCTGTGCCCTGAGAGGATCGCAGCAGATAGAACACTACCTTTCGGAGAAACTAAAAATTCATACCGGAGAAACAACCCCGGACGGAAAAATCACCCTGCTTGAAGCGGAATGTTTAGCCTCTTGTGGAACCGCTCCTGTTGCGCTTATCGACGACGAGCTTCATGAGAACCTTACCAGAAAAAAGGTCGATGAACTGATTGATAAACTGCAGAGGGAGTGATCGGTTTACAGGGATAGAGGACGTATAGACCGGGTCTATTGTCAAAATCCGCTCTCATTAATATGGACTTCAAGCAAACCAGAGAACACGCGATAAAAATCTTCAACGAGGCGCTCGAGGCGGCGAATCCGGAAAGATGCATGCTTGAACACATAACGCTCCGGGGGAACATGCTCGAGGTTGACGGAAGGGAATACGACCTAAGAAGATATGAATCGATCTTCGTCATAGCTTTTGGAAAAGCTGCTTCGTCGATGGGCAAAGCCCTCGAGGATTTATTGGGCGACAGAATAAGAGAAGGGATCGTGGTATCAAACGCCTCACCCAATTTCACATTCTCCAGGTTGAGGTTTTATCTTTCCAGCCATCCTATACCCGATGAGAGAAGCCTGAATGCCGCCAACGAAGTGGTAAAGCTTCTGGACAAAACCGGAGAAAACGACCTGGTGATTTTTCTGATCTCCGGGGGAGGAAGCGCTCTATTGGCTATGCCAGCCCCCGGAATTTCTCTCGAAGATAAGAGAAAAGCTACGGAGATGCTCCTCAATTCCGGTGTGGATACCCACGGGCTAAATGCGGTTAGAAAACATATATCACAGATTAAGGGGGGCGGGCTTCTCAAAAAGGCGCTGCCTTCTCAAGTGATAACCTTGGTGCTTTCCGATGTAGTTGGAGACAGGCTCGACGCCATTGCTTCTGGGCCCACTGTCCCCGATGCAACCACCTTTGACGAGGCCTGGCGAGTGGTAGAGGCTCTCCGGCTCGAGCATAGAATTCCGCCGCAAGTGATCGTCCATCTCGAGGATGGCAAGAGGGGAAGGCTTCCGGAAACGCTAAAGGAGGGGGAGTTTGACCCGGATAAGGTTCAAACGGTGGTCATAGGAAGTAATTTTAAGTCTCTTATCGCTTGTGAGAGCAAGGCAAAGGACCTGGGATACAACACCCTTCTTCTTTCGTCCCAGATAAAAGGAGAAGCCAGAGAGGTGGCCAAGGTCATAGCCTCAATAGCGTTTGATATAGAGAGGTTTGGAATACCCCTCAAGAAGCCGGGATGTTTGATCTTTGGCGGTGAGACAACCGTAACCGTAACCGGTACCGGGAAAGGAGGTAGAAGCTCGGAAACCTCCCTTGCCTTTTCCATGGAGATCATGGGACACGAAATCGTTGGGCTTTTTTGCGGCACGGACGGCATCGACGGGCCAACCGATGCCGCCGGGGCGATATGTGACGGTAGGACAAGGGAACGGGCAAGGGAAATAAACCTAAGTGCCAGGGAACGCTTGGCCCAGAACGATTCCTACACCTTTTTCGAGAAGCTGGGGGACCTGGTTAAAATAGGTCCCACCGGGACAAACGTCATGGACATCGGTATCGTGATTTTAAGATAGAGTTTTTTGCTACTGGTAGAATTAACTATATGAGATACGGCGTTATCTCCGACATCCATGCAAACCTGGAAGCGCTAAACGCCACACTCGAAGAAATAGATAAACTGGCAGTAGATAAGGTCATTTGCCTGGGCGATATAGTCGGCTACGGTGCAAACCCGAATGAGTGCGTAGAGATAATCAGGGAAAGAAAAATCGAATCGATAATCGGAAACCATGATACCGTAGCATGCGGGCTGAGGGAACCCGATGATTTCAACCCGGCAGCCAGACAGGCGGTGCTCTGGACCAGGGACACACTTACTGAAGAAAATAGAGAGTTTCTGAGAGGGCTTTCTCACACCAGAGGATTTGATGATTTTATCGCGGTTCACGGCTCCATATCCGACCCGGACCTTTACCTACTTTCCCCTTACGACGCCATACCCGAGTTTAAACTAATGAATAAAGAGCGTATCTGTTTCTTCGGCCATACCCATGTCCGGCTCTGTTTCGTTCTCAAAGATAAGTCGTTAAATTGTATGCTGGATTATGAAATAAAAATTGACCCGAAGGCAAAATACCTCATAAACCCGGGAAGCGTCGGACAGCCTAGGGACAGGGATCCTCGGGCATCGTTCCTGGTATATGATGACCAAAGAGCCGATGTCCAGTTTGCAAGACTTGAGTACGATGTAAGCTCAGCCCAGGAAAAGATAATAAAGGCGGGCCTGGATAGGAGGCTAGCAGACAGGTTATCCGTGGGAATGTGACCCTTAGGTTTCGGATTTTTGATTGCTGATTGCGGGATAAAAAGATTTTCATCAAAATCTGCAATCTAAATTACGAAGTCGGCAATTTAAAATGTCTTGAAGGTTTCTGCTACCCGTTATAGAATCTAGAAGCAATGTCTATATTCACAAAACCACTTCCGCAAAATGAAGAAGCAGAGCAGGCCGTGCTTGGGGCCATTCTCATAGAGGGCAATGTAATAAACCAGGTACTCGAGATTCTAACCACCTCTGATTTCTATAAAGAAGCCCACAGAAAGATATTCGATGCGATGGTCGATCTTGATAGGGAGAATAAGCCCATAGACTACTTTACTCTTTTTGAGCACATGAAAGGGAGCGGAACGCTACTCGAGGAGGTGGGGGGGAGTAGTTATCTGACTTACCTGAGGGAGCTTGTTCCGTCGACGGCGCATGTCGAATACTATGCCAAACTGGTAAAGGAAAAAGCTATATTGAGGAAGCTCGTTCTCGCAGCGACGGACATCGCCCATCGCGGCTATGAGGAAGGGGTTAATGTCGATGAATTTATCGACCGGGCAGAGCACGCCATTCTTGATGTGGCGCAAAACAAGGTAAAACCGAGCTTCTACGAGTCGAGAGAGCTTGCATCAAAAGCCCTCGAAATCATAGAGACCCTTTATGCCAAGAAGGAGCTGATTACCGGAATTCCGACCGGATTCGAGAAACTGGACGATATGACATCCGGTCTTCAGGCATCTGACCTGATAATAGTGGCAGCCAGGCCAGGGCTTGGAAAAACCTCCTTCTGCCTGGACATAGCTAAGCATGCAGCTATCGAACACGGCTATTCGGTCGGAATATTTTCTCTGGAGATGACCAAAGAGCAACTCATGCTCCGGATGCTCTCCAGCAGTGCGAAGGTGAATTACTCGAGCATAAGGAGTGGATACATCAGAAACGATGACCTGGAGAAGCTGGTAAGGGTTGCGGATACGTTCAGCAAGGCCAAAATATACATCGACGATACCCCCGGAATTAATGTTCTCGAACTCCGGGCAAAAGCGAGAAGACAGAAAAGAGAGAAGGGGCTTGACCTAGTCATTATCGACTATCTTCAGCTCATGCGTGGAACCGGGAGGGCCGAGACCAGGGAGCGGGAGATTGCCGAAATTTCCGGCTCGCTTAAAGGGCTGGCCAAGGAATTGAACATTCCGGTGATAGCGGTCTCCCAGCTCAGCCGCCAGACCGAGGCTCGGGCGGATAGACGCCCCCAACTTGCCGACCTTCGGGAGAGCGGTGCGTTGGAACAGGATGCAGATATCGTAATTTTCATCCACCGGGCGGATGCCTACAAAAAGAACCCTGATGAGAAGGATGGCATAGCCGAGGTAATTATCGGAAAGCAGAGGAACGGCCCGACCGGTACCATAAAACTAGTATTTCTTGACAGGATCGGCGTTCCCAGTTTTGAAAACCTGGCCGAGGAATACGAAGACCTGGGAATGCCCTGATAGAACTCCTAAACTGCAAAGAAGATAAACAACAATAGAAACGACCAGCCGCGAATCAGCCTGTAAGGTTTAACCAAAATAGAGGAACGTAACTTGAAAAAGATCAAAAATATTCCAGAATTTGATAGACCTCGTGAGAAGATGGGACAAAAAGGAGCAAAAGCACTTTCAAATCTTGAGCTCTTAGCGGTTTTGCTTGGTACGGGCATAAAGGACAAGGATGTGTTTAAAGTTGCGAAGGATATTTTAAATTTGACAAATGAAAGTTTTGACAATATTACCCTTGAGAAGTTAAAGAATATAGATGGTATAGGTCTAGCGAAGGCATGTCAGATAGTAGCGGCATTTGAATTCTCAAAAAGATTCCTCGTGAAAGAAGGAATAAAAGTTAAAAATGTAGACGATGTTATACATTTAACGGAAGGATTAAAAGATAAAAGGCAGGAATATTTTTTAAGTTTAACTCTTGATGGTGCGTCTAATTTAATTCAGAAAAGAACAGTATTCATAGGAACTCTAAACAAAAGCATTGTCCATCCGAGGGAGATATTTGCAGATGCAATTAGCGACAGAGCTGCGGGAATAATTTTTGTCCACAACCATCCTTCAGGTAATGTAGAACCAAGTAAAGAAGACATTGCGGGATTTTTTCAATAGGTGTGTAAAAATCATTCAGGCGGCCTTCCTTTTTTGCTTTACTTTTACTTCTTCTACCATTATCCCATTAACAAATCTCTTCCCTGCATAAACTTCCGGTAACAACCAGTATCCCCGGAGTGCATAAAA
>DATMAT010000068.1 GCA_035559815.1 Thermodesulfobacteriota bacterium | reverse complement strand
TATTTATGGATCCCCGATTAATCCTGTCCCCAAGTGTTATCCGATTAATACTTTCGGATACAAGCTTTATTGGGGAACATTCGGGGATGACATGCGGAGAGGATTCCCGATTAAGCACGTCCCCGCATGTATGTAGCGGGGAACATTCGGCGATGACAGATTAGAGGATGTCATTCCCGTGGAAACGGGAATCCAATGTTTTAGTTATGGGTCCCCGATTAATGCATTCGGGGATGACAAGGAGTAGTATATCCCAGTCCATCCTCCGGTTTAACCGTGGGACCTTCGCTCAGAGCTTGTCCTGAGCACATTCGATAAACTCAGTGTAAATTCCACGAAGGAATAAACCCCTGTGAGGAAGCCTACGGGGGATCTTATCGGATTGTTTAGTCTAGTTCATCCCTAGTGCAACCGAAGGCTATGACAGACCAAGAGGAAAGAACCCCTCTTTAATTCCACCCTTGGTAAGCCTGTGCTGAGCAAGGTCGAAGTAGGGTAACACGGAAAATCTCCCTCCCCATCGATGGGGGAGGGTCGGGGTAGGGGTGAATGTACTCAATACGTTTTAAAAGCTTTTTTCCATACACAAGGTACATTTTTGGTCTATTTGTACCTTTCATACAATGAATAGACATTTATTTACCGTCGCCGACTCTTTTTGTCGCCGTACGCCCTATTTATTGTCACAAGGCGTAATTCATATTGTCAATGTTTTCAAGTAGTTATTATCTAGCCTAACGGAAAACGTTCATGGCATGGACTTTGCTAAGTATATTGTTGCGCGGGAAAGTGATTTAGAAATCAAATACAAACTTTCCCACACGGCTTTTGAAATCCTGACCGATAATGGCAAACCATCCGAAAGGGTGGGACGCAAAGCCGACAGACCTAAGTTCGTCATTGGACGTTGGTCGTTAGTCATTAGATAAAAACCCAACGACCAAAGACTAAAGACCAAAGACGAATACGGTGGCTGGGTTGCCGAAGATAGGATTTCGACCATCCCTAAAATACAGGGGTGCGTCTCCTTGAGGTTGGTTTCAAAAGCCACAAGGAGGTTACAATGCGCACCTACTGTATCTTATCAAGAGAGCAAATCCCAAGTTTTTCGAAGGTAATCGCCAAGGTTCTTGTTACCATACTCCTGGCGATTCTTATTAATCCGATCTCGGGGCTAGCGGATGTAGTCAACCTGACCCCGACAAAGGACACGTTTGTAGACCAGGCTGCTCCGGTAACAAAGTTTGGCGGCTGGAAGCAGTTGAAAACCAAGCAAGAAGTCTCATCCTCAAAATTCTTTGGCCGGCCAGCAACAACCGGCGGGGCAAGAGAAACATTGCTTCAATTCGATTTATCCGGGATTCCGCAAGAAGCGGAGATTACCAAAGCCTACTTAAAGCTCTTCAGCAAGAAAAATAAGAAATTCCGAAAAGACAACGCTGTCAGGGTATATGCAGTACTAGAACCCTGGCTGCAATCAGCGACCTGGAACGGAAAACCGGCTGCCGCTTCTACTTATGAAGACAGTATCGCGGTAAACGGTTTCGGCCAGTATGTCCAGTGGGAAATAACCGGTCTGGTTCAGGACTGGGTTAGCGGGCTGGAACAAAACCATGGGGTAGTTGTTCGCTCCGAGGGAGGCGGTGAGCTTTATTTTGCCAGTAAAGAGGCACACGATCCTGGAAAAAGGCCCGTTCTCTATATCGAATATACCAACCCGGGAGGGGACGGATCTCTAAATGTTACCGTCGAGGCAAACCCAACAAGCGGCGAAGCACCTTTAACCGTAAATTTCAAGGCCAACGTCCCGGATGAAAGCACCGGCATGGAATACAGATGGGATTTCGAGGGCGATGGTATAGTTGACGAAATAGGATCTTCAAGCGAGATATCATTCACTTATAGTGACTCCGGTGAATTTAACGCGACAGTTGAGGTTTTTACAAGTTCAACTGCAACCGCTGATGCCAGCGGTTCTTCCTACAGCGCCAGCAACAAAGGCGGCAAAGGTTCTACAAAAGTAAGAGTTACCGGAAAACCAAGCCCGACACCGACACCTGAACCCACACCGGCGCCTACTCCTGCTCCTACTCCAACACCCGAACCGGAACCAGAGCCAGAACCCACTCCCACACCCACTCCGACACCCACGCCTTCCCCGGAACTAACCGGCCCGGTCTTCTATATTTCTCCCAACGGGTCTGATTCAAATTCCGGCACCTCTGCCTCTTCTCCTTTCAAAACCTTCTCTTTCGCCATATCCCAGCTCTTACCGGGCGATACCTTAATTCTCTTGGATGGCACTTATGACGGGTCGAATAGCGGATATCTTAATATCAATTGCACGACTAATGCGAAAAACGGCACGGCCACAAAACCGATTACGGTCAAAGCACAGAATGAAAGGAAGGCATTTCTTGATGGCGACGGGTCAGTTGACACATTCCGCATGGATTACTGCTCTTACTGGAATATCGAAGGATTGAGGGGTAAGAGCAAAGACAATTCAAGCAGCAGCAAAGGCAACATATTTAAAGTAGTGGATTCCAGTAATATCAAAATGAAGCGCCTTCTGGCTGAATATACCAATGGATATGCCAACGCCCACGCTATCAGGGTGCAAACCTCGATCGAGGTACTAATTGAAGAAAGCGAAGCTTACAGCTTCCATAGGCACGGAATCAGTATACAGGATAGCTCATTCGTCACCGTCAGGAGAAATTATGTTAACTCAAGAGCCAGAAAAGACCCGGCTGACTGCGGTACTCAAGGTGTAGATGGCGGCTGCTCTATCGACCAGAACAGGGGAGACGAGGGAATAGTATTTTATGATAGCAACGACTCGATAGGAGAAAATAACATAGTTGAAGCAAGTTACTATATTGGAGACTATGGAAGAAGGAATAGACTTCTAGGAAATGTTTCTTTAAGTAATAACGTTGGATACGCTTTATCCCATCACAGCAAATTTTCTTCTATTCGATCTATCGATGGTATTTATATAGATAACGTGGCTTTTAAAAACACCAACCAGGGTTTTTTCTCTCGAAGCCAGGAAAACGCCAAATTCAAGAATAATACAGCAATCGCTAATGGAAAGGCCGGTTTTATCGCTGATAATGGACGAAGCGCCCCTCACCTTAGCAGCGCCACGTGGACTGTAGTGCCCTCGGTGGATATAAATAACACATTATCTATTAATAATGCCCAGGCGGGCTTCGATATAAATCATGCAGCTGATTTCAGTGTCAAAATTTATGAATACATTAATGCCTACAATAATGATACAGATTATTCTAGCGATACCCCCTATGGAACTAACCAAACTACCGTGAATCCGCAGATGTACGATAAGGCTAGCGGACAGGGATGTATAGTATACGTACCCTCCGGCAGTTCGATGAAGGGAATGGGAAAGGACGGAAAAGACGTAGGAGCCAATATTATCTACAGATATATAAATGGCGTGCTGACCAATGAAAAGCTCTGGGACCAGAACACCGGACAGTTTACCTGTGGATCAATAATAGAAGGTGTTAACGATAATTCATCAATTAGCTGTATAGGTGTGCATCAAAGGTTGAATGTTGGGTTAAATGGTTGCCCGATACCATAGCCATTAATGAAAAAAGTGGGTGTATATCGAAAATCGATATACACCCACCGCTACCCAGTTATATCGCTTCGAATATCTTATATAGGTTCTGAGCGATTTACCTCTCTACAAACTAATTACTGACGGACTAAACACTATTCTGGTAAGATATTTCCCGGAGTTTATTCCAACGCTTCGCTGTTATGTAAAAAGTCAATGCACTCATGGCACTGCCGCATTAAATTCATCAAATCCCTCAAAAACGTGTGGCCGCACTCTCAGGAAAACACCTTCCGTGCAGCAAGTCGATAGCGGTCCACACTACTACTGCTCGAGATTTTTTTGATCCAGTCCCTATTGCTCATGAAATCAACCCATAAGCATAGGCTTCTTTACTCTTCCACACGTGTCTTATCCGGTTCAATAACTTCTTGGCTATCCGAACTATGGCCTTCTGCTTGCTCATCCGCCTGATTAATTGACTAAACACATACCCCAACGCCGGGTCTTTTCTTACCGCTACCCAGGCCCCCTCTATCATCACATACCGTAAATACCGGTTACGCCGGAAGCTCAAACCCCGGTTGGTTTCCCTCTCCCCAGATCCACTTACCGATGGCACTAACCCTACATAACAAGCAAGACGATCTATACTCCGGAACCGGCTCATCTCCATTAACTCCCCATATAAAGTCATCGCCCCAACAAAACCAACCCCAGGTACTCTACGAAGATTCTTCACCTCTTCCTCAATCCCATACTCCCGACAATACTTCCGCACTAACCTCAGCACCTCTACTAACCGCCGACGGTGGCTCTCCAACTCCTCCAGACATAGCCTGAGATAATCCCTACCCATCCCATAGGAAAACTCTAACCCCTTCAGCCACTTTATAAATCCCCCAGACCAGTGGGGGAGCTCTTCATGACCGGGTATAACATAACCGTAAAACGCCAAATGCCCCTTTATCCGATTCTTCACCCGCGTCTGTGATTGCACTATCTTGAATCTCAACCTGCACAAAGAACGCAGTTGCTGGTGTAACTCATTCGGTATGTATATACCCTTCAATCTCCCATTCTCTAACTCCACGGCTAGCTTACGACTATCTACCTTGTCCGTCTTCGTCGATTTCTCTTTCTGAATGGAAAAAGTCTTTAACTCCATGTGGTTAGTCCTTACGGTTACTATCCAGTTCTTCTGATGCACATCTATACCTAGAAAAAAGTCTTGATTGGTGTAATCTATCCCTTGTTTCTTCATGACGGTTCCCTCCTTAGTTTTTTGTTAATTATAAGAAGGGAACCGTTTATACTTAACCCC
>DATMAT010000067.1 GCA_035559815.1 Thermodesulfobacteriota bacterium | reverse complement strand
CATGTTCTCGAACTTGTCCTCAAGCTCTATCTCCTTGGCCACGGTGACCCCGTCCTTGGTAACCACCGGTGCGCCGAAGGTCTTCTCTATAAGTACGTTCCTACCCCTCGGCCCCAGCGTCGCCTTCACCGCATTGGCCAGGGTATTTACCCCCCTCAAAACGGACGATTGTGCCTCCCTACTAAATTTTATTTCCTTTGCAGCCATGCTGTATTACCTCCTTGGGTTTCTATTTTTGTGTTTTATCCCTCGACAATTGCCAGAATTTCTTCTTCACGAAGGATAAGGTAATCCTCGCCATCGATATTTATGTCTGTTCCTGCATACTTGCCAAAAAGAACCTTGTCCCCTTCTTTTACATCTAATGCCCTGGTGGTGCCGTCATCCTGGAGCTTTCCCTTACCATGAGCAATGACCTTTCCTTCCTGAGGCTTTTCCTTTGCGGTATCGGGAATTATTATTCCGCCCTTAGTTTTCTCTTCGGTATCAAGCCTTTTTACTAAAACCCTGTCGTAGAGCGGTCTAACCTTCATACTGGACTCCTCCTTCTGTTTTAATGGGTTATTATGGAACGTTAGCACTTGGACTATACCAGTGCTAACGCGCATATAAGATAATCATGGTATAGGCTTTGTCAAGTCTGCGAATTAAAAGGTTTTCCAAAGTCAATAGTGGAGGAAGAAATTTCTAGTCGCCAACCTTTTACCCTAAAGATCTCGATAACCCGCTTTTCGAATTTAAGGCACCCCAACCAGTTATGAATTACACGGTAGCCCCCCCTAAAGTGCAGTAATCATAATTTTGAATACGGTGTTCTATTATTTATATTTAATAAATTTGTAAGCACTTATACAGATAACCATTCAAGATGCCTGGGCGTTATACACAAACTCATAATCTAGAAATCATGAAAAAGCGATTTGGATTCGATTCAAACGGAATCACGCTTGTTCCAAGATACAATATTGGCCCCGACCAGGTAGCACCCGTAGTCATGATAGAAGGTAGGAAGGTTCTTCAGATGATGCGGTGGGGGCTGGTTCCACGCTGGGCAAAAAAAGAGCCCGATAAATTGCAAATAAACGCAAGAGCAGAAACGCTGGCCGAAAAGCCCACTTTCCGGGATTCCTACAAGAATAGACGCTGCCTGGTTTTAGCCGATGGATTCTATGAGTGGCGAGAAAACGAAAAGAAGAATGATAAGACTCCATTCCGTTTCATATTGAAGGGCGGAGAGCCCTTCGCCTTCGCCGGCTTATGGGACAAATGGAGAAAGCCAGACGGAAGCACACTTCTATCCTTCGCCATTATTACCACAGAACCCAACGAATTGATTCGCCCTATCCATAACCGGATGCCGGTTATTCTTCACCAAGAACACGAAGAACTGTGGCTTGACCCTAGTTTTAATGATACCAAAGAGTTATCATCGGTTCTAACACCATACCCATCCGACCAGATGGATTTTTATGAGGTCTCTACCGTGGTTAACTCTCCCAAAAACGATAAACCAGTATGCATAGAGCCGAAAAATCCCCTCTAACTCTATTAGCTACCATACTGGTTTCAACCATCACCATCCTGTCGAGCTCATGCAAGATATTATAAAGTGGTCTAAGTTCATACCAGTGATCGTCCTGCCCGTCCTTGCCCTAGCATCTCGCCCCAGTTTTTCCAGTTGGGAATTGATGTGGTTAATGGGGTTTTCTATATATGCGGGATGCAAGTGGCTTACCTGGTGTCGAGCCCTGGAAAAAGGAATGAGACCGAGTTTACTAATGTCTTTGGGGTATTTGCTCTTTTGGCTGGGTATGGATGCACAGGAGTTTCTGGACAGAAAAACCAAAATCGGAAAACCAACCAGAAAGTTATGGTGCATAGCTATTATCAAAACTCTTCTCGGGGCAATCTTGCTCTGGGGTGTTCCACGACTGCTTCCGGTTGAACAACCATTATTGATCGGCTGGGTCGGAGCTTTAGGGCTTCTCTTGCTACTCTTTTTTGGCATCTTTCATATCTTTGCCTTAATCTGGCAGGAGTTAGGAATAAACGCCCGCCATATCATGAACTCGCCTTTACTGGCAACCTCCCTCTCGGATTTTTGGGGCAGAAGATGGAATCTGGCGGTTCACCAGCTGGCACAGGAGTTAGTATTTCAGCCCTTAGTTCGCCCCACCGGAGTAGCCTGGGCTACCTTCATGGCGTTTCTGGCCTCGGGACTGGCCCATGAGCTCATTACATCGTTACCCGCAGGTGGAGGATATGGTCTCCCTACCTCTTATTTCGTATTGCAGAGCTTTGGCGTTTTTGTGGAGAGGTCTAAACTGGGCAGAGGATTAGGACTAGGGCGCGGCCCTTTAGGCTGGCTTTTCACTTTCGTTTTTACCGCCTGCCCTTTTTTCCTCCTATTCCATCCACCGTTCATAATTAACGTGATAATTCCCTTCATGACGAAAATCCATGCTATTTAGCCTGAACTCTTCTATATACGCACCTTCATTCCTTTAGAAGAGCCAGGCACGATCATGGTATGTATTGACATATCACCCCACACGCCCATACTTCCACACTCCTTTTTACGACTCACCTTCGCTTTCGCAAATCAAATGTTTAAATCATTCAATTAGCCCGATAGCCGGTTTCATTTTGCAAATGCACACTTTCTTGGGTACACTCCAACAAAAGCCATCCAACGCATTAAAAATTCTAAGGAGGTTAAATGCCATGCAGAAGGTAGTCATTTGCGAGCCCTTAAGAACAGCAATTGGAACGTTCAGTGGAACCCTCAAAGATTTCCCAGCTCCTACGCTGGGTGCTACGGTTGTCAAAGAGATTTTAAACCGAACCGAAATCGACCCAAAAGAGATCGAAGACTGTATCATGGGAAACATTCTCTCTGCAGGACAGGGAATGAACCCTTCCAGACAGGTTGCGCTCAATGCGGGACTCAACATACAGACCCCGGCATTCACAATCAACCGGGTTTGCGGTTCCGGACTTCAGTCCGTCGCCCTGGCCGCTCAGGCAATCAAGGCCGGAGACGCGGAGTTAGTATTGGCTGGTGGAATCGAAAACATGAGCGCAGCGCCGTTTTATCTTCAGAAAGCACGTTATGGTTACAGAATGGCTATGCCCAAGGATGAAATAGTCGACGGGATGGTCTATGACGGGCTATGGGACATCTTTAATAACTACCACATGGGAGTTACCGCAGAAAACCTGGCAGAGATATATAACATTACCAGGGAAGAACAGGATGAATTCGCTTACAAGAGCCAAATGAAAGCTAAGGCGGCCCAGGAAGAAGGAAAGTTTAAGGACGAGATTGTCCCGGTCATGGTGCCCCAGAGGAAAGGGGACCCTATTCCCTTCGAGAAGGATGAGCACGTCAGGGGAGATACAACACCGCAAAGCCTGGCCGCATTACGCCCGGTGTTTAAGGTAGGGGGAACCGTCACCGCTGGAAACGCATCCGGGATCAACGACGGAGCTGCGGCAATGCTGGTGGCCAGCGCGGACAAAGCAAAAGCACTGGGACTCAAGCCCATGGGTGCAGTAGTAGCCTATGCAGTTGCCGGTGTCGAGCCATCCATCATGGGAATCGGACCGGTGCCAGCTATTCAAAAGGCTCTGGATAAGGCCGGACTTTCCTTAGACGACATCGACCTATTCGAGCTCAACGAAGCCTTTGCCGTACAGTCCTTGGCCGTGCTCAGAGACCTGCCCATTCCGGAAGAGAGGATAAACGTGAATGGCGGCGCCATTGCCCTAGGCCATCCGATCGGAGCCTCGGGCGCCATCATATTGACTAAACTCCTCCACGAGATGAAAAGAAGAAAAGCAAAAAGAGGTCTGGCCTCACTTTGCATCGGCGGTGGCATGGGGATAGCAATGATCGTAGAAAAGGCTTAGGAAGTTTAAGGGGCGGTAGAAGAACCGCCCCTTATGCCAATCCTATTTGAGAAAAATCTCTTTAAACTTCTCCGGAACCAAAGCCACCTTTCTTTCCTTATAATCAAAAAAGACTATCCCGGTCTTGGCCCTGGCCACCTCTCTGCCCGTTTCCTTCTCGCTGATCTTGTAGAGAAAATCGCAACCGTACTGGCTGAAGTCGGAAGCCGCCACTTCGATCCTCATAGTTTCGCCGTAAAATGCCTCGGATTTGTACACTATAACCGCATCAGAGACGATCAAGCCGGGGCCATCAACATCCATTTCGGTAAAGCCGTATCTACGGAGCAGTCTGACCCGGGCTTCATGGGTCAGAGTAAGTATAGAGTCATGCCCTAAATGGCCTCCGTAGTTTATGTCATTAACCCTTAGAGGGATTTCCGTGAAGAAAACAAATTCTTCCGGCAGGTCTAATTTAACTCTTGCCATGGTTATCTATCTCTCAATTAACCCAAACTAAGGCTGCTCGAAATTATACCAGCTTTACGAACATATAACCCATTGAAAAAGCAACCGCCAATTACCAGGAACGGGGCAATAACCCTTTAAGAGACTTATTCGATGCTTCTCCTATCGCAACGAAGTCGAGCAAGAGAAAGACATAAGTTGAATTATGTCGATTAAGAAAAATCTCATTGACATAACCAGTGTCTTTTTGATAAATTTTAGTATTATACTTATACCAAAAATATAAGGAGATCAAATAAGAATGAAGGTCGAGAAGATGAATCTCCACTCACTTAGAACCTTCTTTGGAAAGCTCGTAAAAATGAGCTTTTATGACCTGGGCAAGGAGAAAGACCTGCAGGCCGCATCCTACATAACGGACGTGCTCGCAGAATTTGTCGAGGCAGAGAAACTTTATAAAATAAGGGATGCCGAAGGCAAAAGTGTCCAAACGGTCGTCGATATGCTGCTGGAAACTCAAAGTGATTCCCCCGAATATTCCGATCTGGAAAGAGAGATGAGAAAGTATATAGGCGATTTTACCCTTTTTATGACCGGCATTTTCAGGGATTACATAATTAAACGCTCCTACCTTCGTTACTACATTAACGAGGGAACCAAATCCTATTTCCTTGTTTCCCGGTTTGACCTAGAGGCAGGAAAAGGGGACCCGATAATGTTCAGTAAGCTTTCACATGATTTTGAATTCTACTCCGGGGCCCTCGACTACATGAAGAAGGTTTATTTTCAGGCCGGTCCATCCGGAGACCCCTTCTCCGATTTTGTTCATCAGATTTCTAAGCAAAGGCATTAAGCCTCATTTAGCCTCCACCACCGTAACCTTCATTTCCTCTTTTGTCTCGAAAGTCCTGGCGTAGCTCATCGCCTCTTCCTTGGACGTCCACGACCCTATCCTCACCTTGTATATTACTCCCTCTCTCCCTTTGACCGTTTGTATATCGGGGAAATAACCCCGTGTATTCAGCGTATCCACTAGACCGGCCGCACTTTGCATATCACTAAAAACTGCGACCTCCAAAGAATAGAGATTACTGGGGGCTACGGTTCTCTTTGTTTCTTTTACTGGGCTTCTTTTCTCGATAGAAGTTGACTGCGTTTTTTTAATGCCAAATCGTGAGAGCATCTCCTGAGGAAGCAGGTCTGCCACCTTGGGGCTAAGATAAACTCCCAAAACAAAACCGATCAAAATCTTTAGAATAGTGGAGATAAATGACCCGCCTCCTTTTTTATTTCTACGTGATGCCATAGTAGTCTTTTTACCCCGTCCTAACCGCTTGCCTTAAAATAAGGAAGTACTTCTTTGGTCAAAACCTTAAAAGATTTCTTTCGGTCGGGACTGAAATCCCTCAAAATAAAATGATCAACCCCGGCCCGAACGTATTCCTCCATTCTTCTTATGACATCCTGCTTTGAGCCGGCTATTACGAAATCAAGCACTATCTCTCTAGTATAGTATTTGGCTCCCATTTCCCTGAATTTCCCGAGCATGTCCGGATCATTGGGCATAATCTTGGTATACTGAAGCCCCCTATATTCATCGGCAATTTCTACGTTATAACCAGCTTCGTTAAGCAGTTCGGGCCAGATAAGGGCGTGTTTTATCGGCTCAAGTGATTTATATGCCTCATCCTCGTTCCTGGCCAGGGAGACAAATATGTAAATGCATTTCTCTAATTGGTCCGGAGATTGCCATCTTGCCTTCACCCCTTCTTCCACCACCTTTGATTTCTCTGAAAATAGCTTTGCGGGCATGGCATTTGTGACCCACCCATCACCGTATTCCCCGGCGATTCTGAGTGCCCGGGGAGCGGTTGCCGCTATATAAATTGGGATACCCTTTTCACTCCAGGGTTTTATTCTCAACTCCGCCCCGGACAGCCTGTAGAATTCTCCATCGAATTCAACAGCCTCTCCTTTCCAGAGGGCCCGCATGATTTTCACCGATTCCACCACCCGCTTGAGCGGCTTATCCCATTTTATCCCGTAGGGATCGAGGTTCATCTTCTCTCCATAGCCGACGCAAACGAAAATTCTACCGTTTGATATGTGGTCAACCGTGGCCAGCCTATGGGCAAAAATCGCCGGGTGCATCCTGTGAGCATCGCCGATTGTTCCCATTTCAATCCTCTTTGTCTTCGTGGATGCCGCAGTGATGACAGACCATACCTCCGGCGTTATGGTCTTTGCCATGAAGACCACATGATCGGGAAACCAAACGGTATCAAAACCTCCTCTCTCGTATTGCACGGTCTGTTTGATTAAATTGTCAGTGGATTCTCCAGGGACAGAGCCGGTAATTCCGAATTTCAGTCTTCCTCCCATCTCTTTGTCTCCTCTCGTTTTGGCTTAGTCCATTATACCAAATTCATGCCTAATTTAATCTACTTTAAGTCCGTTGCAAGGGTATAATGGTAGAGAATCCGGTAATACTTTTAAAGTTAATGTGTGCTTCGTAGGTTAGTCTAACAGTAGTTTCGTTAACTCAGTATAAGCTTGCTAGCTCCTAAATGTAGGGAACGCATATATGCGTTCCCTAGAACTTATATTCACTTAAGTTCCTACGCTCTCTCCAAAAAGTATCAACAAGCTGGCCTACCAACAGCATGACAAAAGGAGTGGTAGCCTTGGTCGTAATTTCCTTACTTAAAATGTGAAGGGAATAGCCCGGACTGGTCAATCAAAAACAAGCCTTCTCACTTCATCAGACTCCATCGACAATTCGACCCTCAATCTATCGTCCACCCTCTTTATCCACGAAATCATCTTTCTATAAACGTCCACCCTATTGAATTTTACACATCTGTATTTACCGTCAGCCGAAGGAACAATTTCATCTAGGACTACCGGGCTCTGGGGAAAGCGGCTCTTTATTGCTTCAAGGAGTAATTTATGAAGCTTCACCGTCCCCAGCGATATATAATCGATCCTCCCGGTATCAAGAACCGAGAGCAGGTTCCACACCATCTCCTGGTAATCCTTTTCCCATCCCTGGTACCTTATAACCGGGTCTAATCTTACCCCAACCAGATACCCTGTTTCCTGACACCTCTTTGCGGCTAGGAGCCTTTCCCCAAAAGAAGGAGTCTTGTGCTCCATGGAACTTGCCACTCGCTCCGGACTGAACGTCCAGGAGGGAATCATATTGCCGGGCGGATCCTTTATCGACAAAAGATTCTCCACGTTCGAACTCTTGGTCCGGAATTCTATTGCTCCGTTCCGGTGTCTCGAAAAAAGTTCCGCCGCATCCAGGGAAAACTCGGTAATATCGTCAAAAGCCAAAGAATCACACACCTCCCCTACATGAAAGTAGGGACTGGGATGGGTTTTCAGAACCTGTTCCATTCCGACCATAAGCTCATCGCGGTTCACGAAGACCACCGGCACCTTGGTCTGAAAATAATACTGGAGGTAACAGTACTCGCAGTCATACCGGCAGTCTATTTCGTGAAATAGATAGAATTCGCCCCTCTCCATCCTGCCGATGTTTTTTAAAAACTCCCCTTTCCTCTCCGCCAAGGCCAGGGCACTCTTATCCTCCTCCGCCCTTACCGAAAAAGGCTTTTCCTCTCCGATTTTCTTGTAGTTATCCACCAATTCAATATGAACTGGATTCAGCTTGTTTGAAACTTTTATGGTGAAAGGATGATCCCTTATTTTTTCTTCTATGTAGAGTCTGTCGGGTTTTTGCATTTTTTACTTCAATTCTTCAGATTATTGGCGAGCAAATTTAGCAAACGATACAGGATGCATGATGCAAGACACAGGAAATAACTACCATGTATCATGAATGGTGCATCATGTATCGGGTCAGTTTGCACCGTGTTGATACATAGCTGAACACGATATTTATTTGCTAAAGAGCTTTCCCAATTTCATCGCTAATCCAAGGTCGCCGGAAAATTTTATTCTGCCGGTCATGAATGCGCTTTCCGCTTTTAGCTTTCCGGTAGCTATCTTGATGAAATCTTCGGATGAAATAGCAACTCCGCACTGAGCTTCTTCGTCACTCTCCCTGACACCGAAAGAGTCCTTCCGAAGGTCGACTATCCAGGTGCCTCCGCCACGCCCGTTTAATACAAATTTATAGACACCACCCAACTTCAAAAATTCGTCTATCCTCTCCCTGATTTTCCTCTCCATTTTATCGAATACATCTTTTGGAGTATCCATATACCGGCCCCTTTTTAGTCGTTGTGAAACGTCATTTTAACATCAAGGCATCGAGTATTCTAGTTGTAGCTCGTTAATATTGCGCGTTCTAATCCGGGGAATGTCCTCCCCCCAAGAGATCATGAAATTGACACCGATATTAAATCCTTATATCCTAGACAATATGTCTAGACAGATTAGCATACCAACCCAACGAACTATCACCCGTGAGCCATTTCCCAATTCTAAAAAGATTTATGTCAGCGGGAAATTACACGATATCAAAGTGGCCATGCGTGAAATTCACCTGGAAGATTCCGACCAGATTTTTGCATTAAACGGAGGCTCCGTTAAAAACTATTCCATCACCGTATACGATACGAGCGGTCCCTATACCGACCCGAACGTGGAAATCGACGTTCACCAGGGGTTACCGCCGCTTCGTGAGAAATGGATATTAGAGAGAGGTGACTCAGAAAGACTTACAAACTTTTCATCCGAATTTGCCAGAAGCAGCCTTAAAGAGATTAAGTTAAACGGGGTCAGGTTCAAGCACTTGAGAAAACCCCTGAGAGCAAAACCGGGCAAAAACGTCACGCAGATGCATTATGCCCGAAAAGGCATCATCACACCGGAGATGGAGTACATAGCCATCCGAGAGAACCAGCGTATTGATGAGATGAAGGAGAAGATGAAAGACCTGGCTGCCTATCACCGGGGAGAAAGCTTCGGGGCAAATATGCCGGATAGCTACATAACCCCAGAATTCGTCAGAGAGGAGGTAGCTAGAGGGAGGGCCATCATCCCCAGCAATATCAACCATCCGGAGAGCGAGCCGATGATCATCGGCAGAAATTTCCTGGTGAAGATCAATGCCAACATTGGAAACTCAGCCGTGACCTCGAGCATCGAGGAAGAAGTGGAGAAAGCGGTCTGGGCATGCCGCTGGGGCGCAGATACAATCATGGATTTATCGACCGGCAAAAACATTCACGAAACCAGGGAATGGATAATAAGGAACTCGCCTGTTCCGGTGGGCACTGTGCCAATCTACCAGGCGCTCGAAAAAGTAGGCGGGAAGGCCGAGGAGCTGACCTGGGAGATATTCAGGGATACCCTTATCGAGCAGGCAGAGCAAGGTGTCGACTATTTTACGATTCATGCCGGAGTGTTACTGAGATACATTCCTCTCACCGCAAAGAGGGTTACCGGCATAGTCTCAAGAGGCGGTTCTATCATGGCAAAATGGTGCTTGTCACACCACAAGGAGAGCTTCCTTTACACCCACTTTGAAGAGATATGCGAAATCATGAAGGCCTACGACATCGCATTCTCTCTGGGTGACGGTCTTAGGCCGGGATGTATTGCCGACGCCAACGACGAGGCCCAATTTGCCGAACTAGAGACATTGGGGGAATTAACTCAGATCGCCTGGAGGCATGACGTTCAGGTGATGATCGAAGGCCCGGGGCACATCCCTATGCACCTAATCAAGGAAAACATGGATAAACAGCTCCAGATTTGTAAGGAAGCCCCTTTCTACACCCTTGGCCCATTGACCACAGACATCGCTCCGGGATATGACCACATAACCTCCGCCATAGGAGCGGCAATGATTGGCTGGTATGGTACGGCAATGCTCTGTTACGTAACACCAAAAGAACACCTAGGGCTACCTAACAAGAAAGACGTGAAAGACGGGGTAATCGCTTACAAGATAGCCGCCCATGCGGCGGACTTGGCCAAAGGACACCCGGTCGCACAACTCCGGGACAATGTGCTCAGCAAGGCACGATTTGAATTCAGGTGGAACGACCAGTTCAATCTATCTCTAGACCCGGACAGCGCCAGGGCGATGCATGATGAAACGCTTCCGTCGGACAACGCCAAGCTTGCTCACTTTTGCTCCATGTGCGGGCCCAAGTTCTGCTCCATGAGGATAACCCAGGATGTAAGAGAGTACGCAGCAAGACACGGTATCTCCGAGCATGAAGCCATCGAGAGGGGAATGGAGGAAAAAGCGAAGGAGTTTACCGAAGCCGGCGGAGAAGTTTATTTGACGGTGAGAAAGTAGTGAGGTATCTCCAATTTCAGAAGACCAACGCACAATAACTACAACACATCATTACTGGGCAAGCCCCATATTATTCATAGTTATGTGTAACCTATGTCTCCGGTTTATTCTATAACCCAAGCCTCCGTTTTAACCCCCTTTGTGTTTCCACCATACTTCGACTTCGCTCAGCACAGGCTTAGTAAGAGGTGAATTGAAGAGGGGTTGTTTCTTTGCACGTCGTTGAAGTCCTTTGATTACTGTCAGGCCAACTCCGATAATTAATCTCTTATTTTGAATAAGTTTGAAAATCAATCTTTCGCTACTTCCACTATCTTCACCGATTCAATCACCACTGGCTCTAAAGGAACGTCCTGAAAGGGACCGACCCTACCAGTTTTCACCTGTGCGATTTTATTGACCACATCCATGCCCTCCACAACCTTGCCGAATACAGCATAGCCGAAGTCCCTCGAACCGTGGTTTAAAAATTGGTTATCCACCTGGTTTATGAAGAACTGCGAAGTTGCACTATCCACCACGCTTGTGCGGGCCATAGCTATAGTGCCGGGCTCATTCTTCAAACCATTATCCGCCTCATTTTTGATGGGGGATTTTGTAGGTTTCTGCTCCATATTCGGGGTAAATCCGCCTCCCTGAATCATGAAACCAGGAATCACTCGATGAAAGATGGTGCCATTATAGAAACCATCTTTAGCGTAGGATAGAAAATTCTCCACCGTTATCGGCGCCTTGTCCGGGTAAAGCTCTATCTTTATATCACCCAACGACGTTGTCATTATTACCACGGGGTTGCCTCCTTTTGTTTCGGTCTCCTTACCTGTTGTATTATCTTTCTCTACTTGTTTCTCCCGGCCTTGTTCAGTTTCAGCAACTACTTTTTCGCTTGGCTCATTACCACTGTCCGTTATCTCCATTTGTTCTGGTTGTCCCCGATTCTTTTCAGTTTGCTGGCAACCCCAGGCAATCATGGCCGCAGAGACAAGAAGTGCAACAACGAAGAATTTGATCATGGAACTGGAAAAACATCTCAGATTCTTGGGTAAATTTTGTAACGAAATTTCTTTCATTATATTTTTGCTCTCCTCATCCGGCAATTTGATTTTTAGCCCCAATAACCCAACTGGCAACTTGGTTTGACCCTAAAAAATAACCTTAATCAAAACCGTTGGCAAGAAAATTTTTAAATCTCACCTTGGTAATTGTCATTGTAGAGATATGCCATAGCCTGTATAACAGGATTTCCTCTTCCCGAGTGCGAGAGGACAAGCTTTATTTGTAATCCAACCCATTTGTCATTCCCGAACGTTCCCCGCTAAAAGCGTGCGGGGACAAGCTTAATCGGGAATCCATGACTAAAAAAACTGTATTCCCCCCTTCCGCGGGAATGACAAAGAAATACCGGCTAAATTCTGTGACTGATATCAATAATCAGGTAACATGCTGGGACAAAATTTCTTTACTGCCTATTAGTACAAAATATGACCGATAAAACCCTCTACGCAGCCATTATATTCGTCTTGACCTATTTGCTAATAACAGTTCAGAAGATTCCCGGGATTAAGCTCGACCGCCCAGCCGGTGTGTCGATCGGAGCCATACTTATGGTCCTGGCTGGTGTCCTAACACTGGATGAAGCATATGCCTTCATCGACCTAGACACACTCGCTTTTCTATTGGGCATGATGATACTGATCGCCTATCTGGGACTATCCGGGTTCTTTGAGCTGGTGGCTTCCTGGATTGTAAGGGTTTCCGGCAACACTTCAAGAATGCTACTCCTAGTGGTGTTTTCGAGCGGGATACTTTCTGCCCTTTTCGTTAACGATACGATCTGTCTTCTTTTTACCCCAATTATACTTGCGGCAACAAAAACTGTTGGGGTAAACCCAGTTCCATTTCTCATAGCCGTAGCCACTGCCTCGAACATCGGGAGCGTAGCCACCGTGACCGGGAACCCTCAGAACATGTTCATAGGCATCCGCTCTGGAATCCCCTTTCTCACATTCCTGGCAAAGATGCTGCCGATAAGCCTTATCGGATTATTTCTCAATTACGCCATAATAAGACTATTTTATAGCAAAGAGATTAACCGAAAGACCATATCCCCGAACGGGATTCATAAAATCAAACTCAATAAACTCCTTCTGGTTAAATCCCTGGGGGTGCTGATAGTAGTTTTTTTACTTTTTATATACGGTATTCCCTATCCCTTCGCTGCGCTCCTCGGTGCGGCCCTGATTTTACTCATCGGAGTTATCGAGCCCAAGCTAGCCTTTCGAGAAGTAAACTGGACGCTCCTTCTCTTTTTTGCGGGGCTTTTTGTGGTCATGGGTGGGGTAGAAAAATCCGGGCTAAGCGAAACACTGTTCGAAAAAACCTCTTATTTATTTGAACTCAATTCATGGAAAGGTATGTCTAGCACTAGCGCAATAGTTCTAATACTTTCGAATTTGGTGAGCAATGTCCCGGCAGTGATGCTATTTGCCCCGCATGTAAGCTCTTCTCCAAACCCGGAAAATACCTGGCTCGTACTGGCAATGGCCAGCACCCTTGCCGGGAATTTTACGTTGGTAGGCTCGGTGGCAAATCTAATTGTTGCCGAAATCGCAAAGGAAGGCGGTGTAAAGATGGGTTTTTGGGAATATTTCAAATTAGGAGCACCGATTACAGTCATCAGCATTCTCATGGGCATTTTTTGGCTGCTTTATGTGTGACTCTCTAATATAATCCTCGTATTAGTTTCCTTTTAATTGGTTTCACGCTAATTGGTATATGACTCCGTAGCAAAACAATCTGACAAAGAATGTCCTTCCGAACGAACGTGAGAAATCTCAACAGATTGCTTCGTCGCTTTGCTCCTCGCAATGACCCCTCTCTTTATACTCAGAGAAAGATAAAAGAATTATTTTACGAACAAATTATGAAATGCCCCCGACATATCGTACTAACCTTTAGAGTTGATTCGGCAACATCACTCTGTTAAAGTCATTCTTATAATCCTAGAATATTCAAGCAGGTGAAAAGATGAATAAAGTAGAATTCGGTGTAGTACTCCGTCAGGAGAAGATAGATTTCAAACCGATACGCGAAACGGCAGAACTCTGCGATGAATTGGGCTTTCATTCCGTATGGTTCTACGACCACATAGTGGGAATGGGCTCTACGGACTCGGATATATTCGAGGCATGGACGTTAATGTCCGCCCTGTCCACCATTACCTGGAGAGTAAAGATTGGCACACTCGTTCTCTGTAACTCCTTTAGACAACCTTCCCTGCTAGCCAAGATGGCCGCAACCCTCGATAACATAAGCGGAGGAAGACTGGACTTCGCAATCGGAGCAGGCTGGTTCGAGCCTGAATACAAAGCTTACGGTTATCCGTTTCCGGATACGGTTACCCGGATTAAGCAGCTCAAAGAAGCAGTTAAAATCATTAGAGCCATGTGGACCGAAGAGAAAGCGACTTTTGAAGGAAAGTACTACCAAATCCGTGATGCTTACTGCAACCCAAAGCCGGTACAAAGACCGCATCCCCCTATAACAATCGGAGGCTCGGGAGAGAAGTACCTACTGCGAGTAGTTGCTGAGCTTGCAGACGAGTGGAACTGTCCGGCCTCGAATGCTGGGGAATACGACCGGAAACTAAGTGCACTCAAAAATCACTGTAAAGACTTGGGAAGAAACTTTAACCAGATAAGAATATCGGAACAAACAGTATGCGTTATTGCGGAGAACAAATCCGAGCTTGAGGAAAAACTGCCCAAGGCTAAAAAGCGCTACGGCTTTTTTGGAGATATCGAGAAGACCGGAATAGTCGGCTTGCCCGATGAGTGTATTAAAAGGATTAAAAAGAAGGCAGAAAAGGGCGTGAGTAAATTCACCATATTCTTTTATGACATCATGAAGCCAGAGTCCCTGCGCTTATTTGCCAGGGAAGTCATGTCTGCTTTTTGAAAA
>DATMAT010000066.1 GCA_035559815.1 Thermodesulfobacteriota bacterium | reverse complement strand
CAGAACGCCTTGCCTCCTGATTCCACTACACCCGTGGCGCCAAGCTCGTTTCCGCAGTGGAGGCAGTGGGTTTGTTTCAAGGGTAGATTCTCAGATGTACCTGATATAGACTGGCGTGCCCTATCCTCTCCTTCTTTCACTTAGTTCTAAGCTCCCTTTGAAAAGTATTGGTAGATGTTTAACCATTGTGAAGATTTAGTTTATGGCTTATTTTCAACCAGCCGAAGCAAGAACTTCGAGCATGCCCTCCAGAATATCGGTGGTTGTTATAATTCCCACTATTTCGCCTTTATCGGAAACGACCGGAAGTGCGTTAAACTTGTTCCGGCATATCAACCGAGCGGCTTCTTCCACCTTTGTATATTCGGTTACGGTGATAGGATTGGGCGTCATAATATCCCCTACCACCAGATTCGACTCTTTTGAGGATTGCACCACAGCCATGCGTAGGTCTCTATCCGTAATTATGCCTACAAGCTTTCCATCCTCAAGAACGGGGGCCTGGCGAATTCCACGTTCTACCAGCAATTGGAACACTTCTTTGACATCTTCCTCTTGTCTTACCGTTAGGGGATTAGGAGTCATATATTTCTTTACGAACATTTGTAATCCTCTCGTTCTTCCACATCCATATCAAGTTGCTTCATGATGACTGAGCAAGAAAGATGCCACCATGATTTTCTCGTATTCACCCAAAAATCGGATATTAAAAGGTGTCAAGTGTCAGAAAATCTTACATAGATACCCTGAATAATATCGTTCGCCTTCTGTGCAGCGACCATCTGCAAGACGAGTTTGAAGAAATCAACGTCTCCGGTCAAGCATTGGCTCAACTTCTATCAATAGGATCACCACGTACACGCTCATTTTATGAATATCACCCACATGATAAGAGTCTACCTGGTCTCCTTCTTGCCTAAGTTTGTTCAGGGTCATAAAGCTCACTGAAAAACTACCCGGCTTTAAATATTATGATTCATAATCTTGCCCAGACTCAAACATGAAGATATCCGACCTCATAAACGAAAATACGATTCAGCTCGACCTCAAGGCAACGAAGAAAGACGAGGCGATACGAGAATTATTGAACATTCTCCATAAAGCTCAAAAAATTAGAAACCCTGAAGACATCTTCATCTCAATAGCGGAGAGAGAAAAAGCCTTGTCCACGGCTTTTGCGGACAGATTAGCAATACCCCACAGCACAATTCAAGGGATCTCCGAACCGGTTGCTTGTCTGGCTATCAGCAGGGACGGAATAGATTTCGGATCTACGGACGGAAAACCGGCCAATCTAATTTTTCTTTTCTTATCACCAGCCGAAGAAACCGAAACTCATCTTCAGATACTGTCTAAAGCGGAGGGATTATTCCGTAACAGAATACTCTTTAATGCACTTCTCGCTACAAACAGCAAGAAAGAGTTAATAGAAGAAATTAGGAATGCAGAAAGAATGGGTTGGGATGCCTATATAAACCTTCCTGAAGAGGAGGTCTGGTCAGAGCTAGAGACTAAAAAGGGTGGATTGTCTGAACAGGAAGCGAGAAGAAGACTCGAAGAATTCGGACCTAACATCCTAGAAAAAATTCGAACAACACCCCTCTATCTTCGCTTTGCCGCTAATCTGACCAACCTTTTTGCCATACTGCTCTGGGTGGCCGGAATTCTGGCTTTTGTCGCCGGCATGCCGCAGCTCGGCTGGGCCATACTTGCCGTCATCTTCATTAATGCCGTATTCTCCTTCTGGCAAGAATACAAGGCAGAAAAGGCGGTAGAGGCGCTAAGAGTACTCATCCCATCTTACAGTCGAGTTCTAAGGGATAATCGAGAGAAAAGGATTTTGACCGCGGACATAGTCCCAGGGGATATCATCCTGCTCGAAGAAGGAGACAAGGTACCAGCCGACGGAAGATTGTTTCAGGCGTTTGATATGCGCGTCGACAACTCCGCTTTAACCGGGGAATCAAGGCCGATATACAAAATCTCCGAGCCTGTTTTAGACGGAAAGAACTTCCTCTGGACCGAAATGCCCAACTTAGTTTTTGGCGGGACCAGCATCCTCTCCGGCAGCGGAAAAGCCATTGTAATCGCCACGGGCATGCACACCGAAATCGGTAAAATCGCCAGGCTTACTCAAGTCATCAAGGAGGATTTAAGCCCGCTCCAGAAGGAGATGGTTAAGGTTACAAAGGTCGTCAGTATACTGGCGGTCAGCATGGGAGTACTATTCTTCTTTCTCGGTAATTACGTTGCTCACCTTACAACCTTCCAGAGTTTCATATTCGCGATTGGGATTATTGTAGCAAATGTTCCGGAAGGACTTCTTCCCACAGTCAGTTTAGCCCTGGCCATGGCCGTCCAAAGAATGGCGAAAAGGCATGTGATAATAAAGCGTCTTTCATCAGTAGAAACACTTGGATGTACAACCGTAATTTGCACAGATAAGACCGGTACCCTCACCACCAATCAGGTAAGCGTGGTAAAACTGTGGTTTAACGATAAGCTCTTTGAAATTACCGGATCAGGCTATGACCCGGATGGCCAAATACTTCATGATGATAATCCTGTGTCCCATCAGGCTATAAAAGATTCCGATATGAAATTGTTATTTGATATAGGTTGCCTCTGTAATAACGCGGAGCTGGTTGGTCCCTCAGATGAAAAACCTTTCTGGACCATATCCGGTGACCCAACGGAGGCAGCTCTTCTTGTACTCGCCCAAAAAGCCGGCTTTGACTACAGAGAAATAAGAAATAAAAATCCGAGAATTTTCCAGCTTACTTTCGATTCGGTGAGAAAGCGTATGTCCACGATAAACCGTATGAACGAGGAAGAGAGAATCGTGGCTAATGTAAAAGGAGCGCCGCGTGAAATCCTCTCGCTTTGTAATTCAGTTTATCTGGATGGTAAAACCAAGCCACTCACAAATGAAGTCAGGAATACCATCTTGACTCATCTCGATGACTTTGCTCGGGAAGGCCTGAGGGTTTTAGGATTGGCTTATAAAGAAATAGAGAAAAAGGATGCCTACTCAGTTAGTGAAGTCGAAAACGAGCTTACCTTCGTCGCGCTTACCGGAATGATGGACCCGCCACGTCCCGAAGTTCCGGAGGCGATAAACCTATGCCACAGCGCCGGAATAAAAGTGGTGATGATAACCGGTGATTATGGTCTTACCGCTCTATCAATTGCCAGAAAGATCGGGCTGGTAACAGGCGAAGATGCACGAGTCATTACCGGCGCTGAGGTTATGGAAATCACCGATGAGGAACTGAAGAAAGCCCTGCGGGCAAAGGAGGTTATATTTGCACGGGTCTCACCCGAACACAAGATGAGAATAGTAGAGACTCTCAAAAGCATGGGCGAAGTAGTCGCCGTCACCGGGGACGGTGTTAACGATGCCCCCGCACTTAAAAAAGCCCACGTAGGAATTGCCATGGGTCTTCGCGGGACGGATGTAGCCAAAGAGGCGGCGACGATGATCCTTACGGATGACAATTTTGCCAGCATCGTATCCGGTATCGAGGAAGGTAGGGCTATATACTCTAACATAAAGAAATTTGTGACTTATATCTTTGCTTCGAATATCCCGGAGATAGTTCCTTTCATCCTTTTCGTCATATTCAAAATCCCACTGCCCCTCACCATAATGCAGATACTGGCCGTTGACCTGGGAACCGATTTAATCCCGGCATTAGGACTCGGAGCCGAGCGTGCAGAACCGGGAATCATGAAGCAACCCCCAAGGTCCTTAAACAAGAGACTCCTAGACCTGCCTCTACTCCTTCGTGCTTATGGTTTTTTGGGAATAATCGAGGCTGTGGCCTGTATGTCCGGCTATTTCTTTGTGTATTATTCATCCGGCTGGCGGCCAGAAATGGAATTAGCCCCATCCGGAACCATCTACCTCAAAGCTACTACCATGTGTCTTGCAGCTATCGTAATGACTCAGATAGGAAACGTATTTGCCTGCCGTACTGAAAATGAGTCGGTATTTAAAATAGGTTTTCTGAGCAACAAACTAATTCTTTTTGGAATTTGTGTCGAAATCGCCTTGATCAGCACAATCGTCTATTTCCCTCCTCTTCAAAAAATATTTAATACCTCTTCGCTAGGACTTTCAGACTGGGCCTTTCTTTTTACCTTTACACCGCTAATATTTCTCGCCGAGGAATGCCGGAAGTACTTGATTAGAGTTATTAAGAAGAAAACCTGAATATTCACTATCGGGTAGCTATGGAGCAAGCATTGTCTAGTAACAAACTCTGATATTTCGGAGAATGCACGAAATATCGGGTGCAGTTACCGTTAGTTCCTATCGAAATTTCATCTTATTCATATAAATCCTAATCATTCTTACTGGTTAGAAATATCCCCATCTTAATACAGCATTGGCATATATATTGCGCTTAAAAATTCATAAAGAGCTAGAGAGAACGGACACATCTTCGGAATTAACAGCTCCTAGTGTGTGAGACTGTGGCTCGGCAAATTATATTGTAGTCCATATAAAAGGAGGTACCAAAATGAACAGAAAAATAGTTGTAAAATCTTTGTCCTTTCTAATCTTGGCTTTAACCTTGATGGCGATCCCGGTGCGAGCCCAAACAGCAGGGCAAGACCCGGATATAGACCCAAAGGCCATGGAGATTAACAAGAAAATGGCTGACTCTCTGTCTAAGACCCCACGCTTTAGTGTTACGGTAGATATCGGATATGATGCGGTTCAGGAAGATGGCCAAAAGATTGAGTACGGCTCGGTGCGAAACATAACCATAGTTCGCCCCAACAAAGCCAGATTCGACATCACCGAGAGGGACGGAGACAAGAACGGGTTTATATTCGACGGTAATCAAATCTTCGCTTTCAGCGGCGGCTCAAACGTTTATGCAACCGCTCAAAAGACTGGCACAATAGACGAGGCCTTCGATTACTTCACCGAGCAGTTGGACATGACGCTCCCTCCATCTCAATTGTTCCACAATAACCTTCCTACCGAGCTGGACGAATTGATAACATCTTTAAGATACGTGGACGGACAAACCGTAGCCGGTGTCCCCTGTGACCATTTGGCCGGAACAACGGAAAATGTGGACTTCCAGATATGGATTGCCAAAGGAGATAAACCGCTTGCTCAACGATATATAATCACCTACAAGGAATGGGAAGGAGAGCCTCAGTTTAGAGCCCAGTTCTCAAACTGGAACCTTTCTCCAAGTGTATCCGATTCTTTATTTGCCTTCACCCCGCCCAAGGGAATGGAGAAGATTCCTTTTGTTCCACCGAAGAAGCAGGCCAGCGCCTCAGAATAAAATTCACAAATACGGAGGGAAGAAACGATGAAAAGTTTGTGGATGAAAAGAATATCATGGCTTATTATTTTCCTGGTTGTCGTTTTCCTAGCTGCTGATATAGAGGCAAGACGTGGTGGTGGAGGACGCGGTGGAGGAGGCAGGGGTGGCGGAGGTTTTAGCAGGGGTGGTGGTAGTAAAAGTTTTTCCCGTAGCAGCCCGGCAAGAAGCGGTTCGTTGGGCAGTAAATCCTCATACAGCAGAACCAGCAGCAGTAGGAGCTATTCCAAGAGGAGCCCGGCAAAGAGCGGATCGTTGGGGAACTATAGCTCATCCAGAAAAACAACAGCATCCCGTTCCGATATAAAGTCCAAAGGACAGACTAAAATAAGCGACCGCCAGAGTTCACGCCAGACCGCAGCGAAAGACCTTCAGTCCGAACGCAGGAAAAGCGCTGAAGATATCCAAAAGAGTCGGCAGGAATGGAAGGACAAGAACCGTGAGGATTGGCAAGAGTATGGAAAGGGAAGGCAAGAAGACCGCCAGGAGTTCGCCAAGGACTACGGTGATGAATGGGGGGAGTGGCACGGTGGGGAATGGCACGGAGGAGAATGGGAAGGCGGCGATGCGTGGGAGTTTGTTGGTGCTGCTACTGCCATAACAGTAGGGACGGCTCTTACGGTGAATGCCATCAACTCACTTTCCTGTGCCATGTCATCGGTTTACGTAGATGGAGTAACCTATTACAGTTGCGGCGGGTATTGGTACAATAGAGGTTATCAGAATGGAACCGTGGTTTACGTAAACGTGAATCCCCCGCCTGGGTATTAAACCAGGGGCGGTTTGATAAACACTCCACTGTTGTCATTCTGAAGGAGCAAAAGCGACTGAAGAATCCCTTTCAATACACTAAAATCTAAGGTGTTTCGCGGAGTTTGCCCTGAAGTATTGAAGGCCTCAGCATGACAGATACGACCAATTATACTAGTTTGGAAAAGGTTGACTTTTTCTTCTATCTTAGAGAGAGTAAAATAAGCACTAGTGAAAAAAACCGAGTTTCATCACGTTGTATCTTTCTATCTACAAAAATTTCTCTGCTATCTTCCTATCTTTCTCCTAATCATCATTGCCCTTAACCAGATTCGGCTCGCCAAAACCTCCAGCCTGAGCCCCTGGTGTGGCGGGGGATTCGGGATGTTCTCCTCGACTGATTCGCGTGGAACCCGCCATATACACGCCTACGCCATCCGACCGGGAATTCGTCGAGAATTAGAAATTCCTTCCTACTTGGCGGAATTGGAACGAAAGGTGCTGACATTTCCTTCCGAATCCAATCTTAAAAAACTCGCTTTTGAGCTTGCCGATCTCCCGACTCCGGATGAGGGTCCTCTCGAAGCAATTGAAATTCAGATTTGGGCTACTGACTTCGATAACAACACGCTTGAACCTTCCAGCATTTTATATAGACACATAGACGTTAAGTTTAAGAGCCTCAAAGATATTTAAATTATGGAGTTATGTTTAATTGATGTTCTTTTTTTGATTGTGCTATGAATCTCTCAGTGCATTTAAGGCACCAGATGCTTCGAATCTTGGCCTATAAACCCCTTCACCCTGGAGCGGAGGCGAAGTGAGTTCGCCCTTTTCCCCGGTTTAACCGGGGGACCTGGGCTCAGAGAGTTCGAATGTATGATTTATGAGAAGAGCTGTACGCAGTTCAAAAGTATATAATACCACTTCGATTGGTTTACTGTGCATAACTAGAGCTGTCATTGCGAGGAGCACATTCGCTAGGCTCAGTATAAACTCCACGACGAAGTAATCCCACACGGTTGTCATTCCGAACGAACGTGAGGAATCTAAATGAATTGCTTCGCTGGGATCTGAGGCAGCAATCGAGAGGGAGGGTGATTAGGGAACCATATCGCCCGCAATGACAAATCCTTTTTGAATGCACTATTAATTGATAGAATTGGGATAGCACCGTTAAATGTCTATCAATGAGAAATTAAAAAATTATTTTGAGCTAAATGGATTCGAACTTGCACTCAGGCTCACTCTCCTCGACCTCCTTCTACGCCCGATAGGTTACTGGGAAACCCGTCCGTTTGTGCTAACCCTGGCGTTCATAGCATTTCTGTTGCCCAACCAGGTAAGGAACCCGGCTATCTGGTTTGCGCTTACCTTCTTCACCAGTCTAAAAGTGATTCTCGACTGGCCTCTGTCAGACAACCATGCATACCTTCTCTGCTACTGGTGTTTGGCAATTTCACTATCGCTCATTTCAGAAAACAAAGAGGTTTGCTTAAAATTTAACGGTCGCATTCTCATCGGACTCGCTTTCACATTCGCTATCTTATGGAAGCTTGTTCTCTCTCCAGATTATCTCGACGGGCGCTTCTTTAAAATCACCATGCTCACCGACCATCGGTTCGAGAGCTTCACACAACTGACAGGCGCTTTAACCCCGGAGCAAATAGATGAGTTGAGATATTTTATCTCACAGCATGTGGATGGCCAGGTTCCGAAATCTCAAGAGATTCCCCACCAACCTGAGCGCTTTGTTCTGACAGCGAATGTCCTTACCTATTCGGCATTAGTTGTAGAGTTCCTGGTGGCTCTGGCTTTTCTCTGGCCCTTGGGACGCGGGATATCCAAGCTCCGTGATGTATTACTTATAATCTTTTGTGTTACTACATACGCCGTTGCCACCGTGCAGGGTTTCGGATGGCTGCTCATTGCCATGGGGGTTGCTCAGAGCGATCCGGATAAATGGAAGACCCGCATCGCTTACGTCGTCCTCTACGTGCTTATCATATTCTACAGCGAAGTCCCCTGGGTTGATTTACTGCTTAAACACCTAACTGAGTAATATGAGTTCTATACGCGGAGTCGTGTAAAAATTGTCATTCCCGCGGAAGCGGGAATCCATAAAAAATGGATACCCGATTAAGCTTGTCCTCACGAATGCGAGGGATAGGAATCAACTAAATAATGTAGAGACGCATTGCAATGCGTCTCAAGAATGGATCCCCGATTAAAGATTTCGGGGATGACAAACAGAATCATGACTTATACCCCACGGTTTAACCGAAGGGGAAAACATTCATAACTTAGAGACGCAACATTTTGCATCTCTACAAATAATCCTCTCTACATTCCGGAACCATTGTTTGGGATTTAACCCCTTCTCTTATAGCCAACCCTTATTTTCTACCACTTACTCTTTTTCCAATCAAATAGTCACATAGGCTTTTCAATAAACGTTTATGACGCTTCGGCGAAATTGTACCGATTGCTCCTTCAATATCCTTAAGTGGAATCACAGACAAAAAACCCAGCCGTATCAACGAATCTGACAATAAGCCACTTGTAGAAAAGTCAGCATCAGCACGAGAGATAATTTCATCAAATCCTTTGACTTGTTGATGGAGTTGAGTACTTATACCGCAAACTAAAAAATCACGGAATCGAGGCATCTCTCGTAAAACAACCGCTGGTCTTTTTTTGATATTACCATCTGCTTGCAGCCGTGAGAACAACACTACCTTCCTTCATATTCTGGGTTCGGTTCTTTTATCAAGTCTGATGTATATTCTGGCTCATCATCGCTATATGCCCTTTCCAACGCATTCAATGCCAAATGCCTCCAGTCTTCCCATTCGTCAACCTGACTACGTTCCCTTGCACGTCTCCTTTGTCTGCTAGTTCTTGAAGACACTAGCTTCTTATCAACAAGTTGTTTCGGAATAAGGACAACTTTTCCGTTTTGCACCTGTGGCTCAAACATATCACCAATTCTTAAGTGCAGAGTCTCAACAATGCTTTTTGGAATGGTAACTTGATGTTTAGGGCCAAGTCGCACCAGCAGCTTAACGCGATGACCCATTTGATTCTTTTTCGTCTTAGTCATAGAATTCTCCTACTTTCTTACTTTCTTATTGTAAGAATACTCTATTGGGGAGTGATGTCGAATAGTTGTCATGTGCCCACCGCAATGGCCAGCAAAGTTTTTTGTTCATGATAGCTCCTTTCTTGATTTATTCCATATTACTAGCCAGGCTGCCTCTGGCCTTTCGCATGAAGACAGCCCTTTGCCGTTACAATTTTACTTTGATTTTCAGTTGCTACTTGTGCTACCCTCCTGCAGCTTTTGCATCACCTGGTCGATACTGAAGCTGGCCGGTTTCTGACGCGGTGGGAATTCCTTGAAGCTCTGAAGCCACTGCGCTACATAGGCCTGGGCCGGCACCAACAAAAATAAGCGGTCAATACGCCAGCGCTCGTAATCAATGGCTTCATGCTCTGCGCGCTCGAACGGGTCACCGCGCAAGGTGAAGAGCTTCGGCGCCCGCAGTGGTACGAATGGCTCCTGCCACAGGTCGAAGCTGTGCGCCCGCTGCTCCAGGAACACTATCTTCCACTGGTTGAAACGCAGCCCCGGAAGGTCGCCGTCATCGGTCCAGTAGAGGAACTCTTTTCGTGGTGCTTCCTTGGCCTCGCCCTTGAAATAGGGCAGGAGATTATAGCCGTCAAGGTGAACCTTATAGGTTTTACCACTGATAGAATTTCCTTTGAGAAGCTTTTCCTTTATGTTTGGCTCGCCGGCGGCGGCTAGCAACGTAGGCAGCATGTCCTCGTGAGCAAACACGTCGTTATAAATAGTGCCCGGCTCGATTACTCCCGGCCATTTGATGATACACGGGACTCTATAGCCACCTTCCCAATTGGTGTTTTTCTCCCCTCGGAATGGCGTAGTGCCGCCGTCTGGCCGGTGATAAAAGCGGCGCGGCCTGCGGTGCAGCTTTGCTGGCCATACCAATCGGTGAACATTGCGCCCTCTTTCGCAAGGCGATCTATATTAGGGGTCTTATAGCCCATGATGCCCCGGTTATAGGCGCTAGGGTTAAACCAACCGATGTCGTCTCCCCAAATGATTAGGATGTTGGGCTTGCTAGTAGTACTCTTTGCTGGCGTATCCTCTTTTTGGGCAACGACCATGCCCTGCTCCGGCTGAAGATTCTCTGTTTTAGCCTGTTCCTCCTCTATTTTTTCACCGTTCGTCCTATCCTGAGAACACGCCGGTGAGGAAAAAATGAGTCCGATTAGCAGGACTCCAAATACAGGAAAAGAGAAATTTCTCTTTGAAGTCATGTTACACCTACTATTTTGTTTCTTTTCCCATTTTATTTATTGCTCGAGCCGCGATTTGATGCACATGATGCTTGTTGTTCATCTGAATCTTAAGTCGTCACTGATGAGGACGGTGTTCTTCACTTGCTACTCCAAGATTCGAAGAACCCTTAAGCAATTCATTAGAGCCCACACCCAGTCGCATGATGCACTGTATAGCCGAAGCTACTGACACGTCCAAGCGTTTGACCCGATCTTCAGTGAGATAGTAAATGGAACCGGCCGCGGGTGTCGGAACACTGGGCACAAACACTGCAAGAAGACCGTTGTCCAGCTTCTCGACTATGAAAGAAAGCACCCATGCATCCTCGATCCACGCCAACGCCACAGAGAAGTCGGATTGAGTCTCGATGTTAGCCATTTCTTTGGTCACCCTCTTCACCAAGCCAAATCCCGGTACCTTTCTCAAGATCGCCTGTTCCAGCCAGGCGTTCAGCTTTGCACCAGGACTGGTCCGGGCAGCCAATCCAGCGAGAAAGCAGACCAATGAAATCAACACAACCGCAAGCAGGTGTTCGACCGCTGCTCCGGCGATGTTTTCTGCGGGAAGAAGCTTTACAATCGGCATAAGTATTTTTCCGGCGAGTTCGATTGCATTTTTAACTAAAAGAGCCATGAGCACTGCCGGAACAAGAAAGAGCAAGCCGCCGATAATCGTGGTTTTCAAGAAATCAATTGAACCTTTCATGCGACCTCCTGAATTGCAAGTGTTTTGAGAGGCATTCAAGTGGTCTGTCCAGGCCTTTCGACATGATTCGGGCATGCTTGCTGGTGGCTGTTTTTTATACGGAACGCATATACTTCGACTCTGCTCAGTACAGGTATGCGTTCCCTACAATTGCCTAGCAGACCCTTTCGCTACACCAATGAGAGAAAATGATGCCCGCAAGAAAGCACTACTCAATTTATATATTTTCATTAATTTCTTCATTAAGCAGAGGCAACTCTTTCGGTTGCCCATTACTATTGGGCGAGTGCAGGGCTCACCCCTAACGATTCTAATCCGGATTTTACGCGCTATTTATAAATGGAGTTGGTATAGCTAATCGAAATGCTACTTATCATCCGGATTTAATGAATTAAAAACGAGCGCGGCTACGGCGCCTCCAATGAAATTAGCCACCAGAAAAATCCATATGTTAGCAACACTGGAGAGCCCCATCACCGTTATTCCGACTGCCACTGCCGGGTTGAATGCTCCGCCGGAAACGGCTCCCACCGAATAAGCACCCACCAGCACCGTGAATCCGATTGCCAATCCGTAGAATGAATTCCCTCTAGTATTCTTCGACGTAGCCTCACGTTGAGCACTACATAACATAATGCGAAGGCAAACAGGAATTCCACTATTAGAGCGGGTAGAACATTGAGCGTCATAGGTTGGACTTCGGGATTACCTTTTACTAAGAGCACAATGATAGCGGCTATGACTGCCCCGACAACCTGGGCTATCATATAGCCGGGCACGTCGCTCGAGGCACATCTTCCCCCCATCCAGACAGCCAGTGTCACCGCCGGGTTATAATGCGCACCCGAAATATGGCCGCCTGCAAAGATCATTACCATCAAGGCTGAGCCTATAACCAAAGGCGCCATTGCACCGGCCCCGGCTCAATTACGGTAAAGCCGATTGTAAGTACCAGAAATAATGTCCCGATGAACTCGACAACATATTTATTCATAATCTTTTCCTCCCTTTGAAATTGTTTTTTAGATTAAGAAATTCACTCAGAAATAATCAGATGCCAATTGATATTCCAAGCGTGAGGAACAGGCTGTTTTTGTCGGCGTCTCCACTCTTAACCATGGAGCCTGTAATACCGATTGATCAGAAGCATAATCGAATTTCCTCCTCATTGTAGAAATGCCCGGAATGAGCGAGGTATGGAGAGATGAGCTAGGTGCTCATATTCTGGCTCACTCCGGACATTGGGATGTGTCATAATGTGAAACCAACTATCAACCTCATTATTTATGGCTCTCGCCGATGATGTAACCGGTCAGTGCTCCGCCAGCACCTCCTACTGCTGCTCCCACCCAGGCATTCCCGCCGGCTATTGCCGCAATGCCGGCGCCTGCACCGGCTCCTATTACTCCTCCGCTCAACGTACGCTGCTGTGTTTCACTCATGCCCGCACACCCAGCAAGTGAAAAAACAACGAGAAGCAAAACTGCAATGTATGGAATTTTTTTCATAATTGACCTCCTTGCCTTAAGTTGATAATTTTTGTAGTTTTCTACAGCATTTCTTTCCTTCCCCACTTGTGGGGGAAGGTTAGGCCCGCCCTGAGCGAAGCCGAAGGGATGGGGGGTCATAATGCCGACATATTCGCCCTCCCCTTTATCCCCTCCCATCAAGGGAGGGGAAAACTTTAGTATTCCCTTCAGCTCGCCCTCTAACATTCAATTAATCGGTTTCCCCGCTATGCCGGTTTTTATATTCGGCTTGATCACGGCATCCCAGATGACTCTCATTACCGGGGTATCGAGCTTGTCCGGATTCGCCTGGTAATAGGTATCAACCACTGTCACGATATCATTCATCTTCATCGGGCTGTTTGTTGATGCCTCGACCACCTTCATCACAAAACTATCCCTTTTCAGTTCCGGGTATTTTTGCATGATTACTTCTTCGATTGTTACTACGTGGCCAGCACCCCAGATGAAAGCAACCTTGGAATCCGGGTCCATTTTTATCCACATGTCCCCTCTAAGTAAAGGCATCTCTCTTTCGACTGCCTGCTGAATGGTCTCTTCCGAAAAAGCTTTGGACCCCAGGCTCAAAAGCAAAACAAGAACTAAACAAGAAATTTGGAGAACTTTGTATCCTTTCATAACACTACCTCCTTCTGATTTATTGATTGACGGCTAAAATTTCCTAAAATTGGTCCTAGCGATTCATTCCAAGAACCTCTTCCAAATATTCCATCCCCGCACTTCGAGAGACAATGTTGATTTTAATCTCAGGCGGCTCGCTTAAGAGATCCATAAGCACGAGTAACTTTCTATAATCGTTACCTCGGAGATGTCTATCAAAATCTTCTTTCGCCTCCCACTCCTCAACCAGGATACAAATGCTTTCATCCTCGTAATCATGGCATAAGATGAAACACCTGCACCCGGGCTCCAGTCTCATCGGCTCCAACATTCCGCACAATGCTTCCAGAAATTCCTCTCTTTTTTCTAAAGTCGTTTTCATCTTGGATGTAACCACTACCATTTCAATGTTTCTAGGTCGGCAAGATTTATACCGAGAATTAAGGGAAAGTATAAAAGTACCTAATTCCCTGAAAACAAAGGACTTTAAACTTAAAGATGGTTGAATTTGGATTGATAAAGTTATTAATTAGCCCCTATATTTCGGGGAAGGCACGAAATATCGGGTTTTTACTTGTTTCTCACGATGCCGAGCTTGGACATTTTTGATTCCAGAGTAGAGGGTTTGAGCCCTAAAACCTCGGCCGCACCGCTCTTCCCCCTAATCCTCCACCCGGTCATCTGAAGAACTTGAAGTATATGCGTTTTCTCGCTTTCTTGCATGGTCATGGTTTTGATGTTTTTCAAAGTTTCTGTCTTGGGTAATTCGACCCGAAGCATATTATCCTGTGCTAATATCATCGCCCTCTCGATTACATTCTTCAATTCTCTGACGTTACCCGGCCAGTAATAACTCAACAGAGCATCCATAGTTTTCTTTGGAATGGTCTCGATTCTTTTGCCCATTTTGTCTGAAAACTCCTTAACAAACTTCCACACAAGATTCGGAATATCATTCATCCTCTCCCTCAAAGGCGGGACATGAATGGGAAATACGTTTAATCGGTAATATAGGTCCTCACGGAATCTACCTTCGCTTACGGCTTTAGCAAGGTCTTTATTGGTGGCGGCAACCACCCGAACATCAACATTTATAGTTTTTGGACTTCCCAATCGCTCGAATTCCCCATCCTGAAGGACTTTGAGTAGCTTTGCCTGTAGCTCCATAGATAACTCGCCGATTTCGTCGAGAAAGATCGTAGAACCGTTTGCCAATTCAAAGCGGCCGATCTGTTTAGTCAAGGCCCCGGTGTATGCACCCTTTTCCCGTCCGAACAATTCACTCTCAATCAGGGCTGATGGAATAGCTGCGCAATTGACCTTCACCAATGTTTTGTTATTTCGGCGACTTAAATTATGAATTAAACGAGCCAACAATTCCTTTCCTGTTCCCGTCTCACCGGTAATGAGAATAGTAGAATCAGTTTTTGCTACCTTCTCCGCCCGATGCAGAACAGCCTTGATTGCCTTGCTATTGCCAACAATTTCCCCGTGGTCTTGTTCCGACTTAATTTCCTCCTTAAGGTATATGTTCTCCGCCTGCAGTTGGTCTTTCAATTGGCTTATTTCGGAGAGAGCTTTTTGAAGCGCTTGCTCGGCTCTTTTGCGCTCAGTGATATCTTCGCAAGCAATGAGAATAGCTTTACTGCCGTCAATGTCGTGTATGACTCGAGCA
This sequence comes from Thermodesulfobacteriota bacterium, assembly GCA_035559815.1. Lineage (NCBI taxonomy): Bacteria > Pseudomonadati > Thermodesulfobacteriota > Thermodesulfobacteriota bacterium. The sequence continues at coordinate 281 of DATMAT010000066.1, read as the reverse complement.
GATTCTCTCACCCATAAAATTCTCCCATCCTTATGAACCTTACGAAGTTCCCAACGAGCAACATGCGTGGGATCTTGTAAACACATAGACAACTGCTCTGACACTGTTTTTTTGTCATCTTCGTAGAAGACATTAAACACCGATTTCCCCGATAACTGCTCGGCAGTGTAGCCTAGTTGTTCTGCTCCTAACTGATTGACATAAAGGACCGTTCCTTCTGCGTCGGTGGTAAAACACATTAAGGGATTGTTTTCGTATAGAGTCCGATACCGTTCCTCACT